>NZ_JBFAZX010000004.1:0-130415 GCF_040689395.1 Dactylosporangium sp. NPDC051484
GACATCACCTACCTGCCTGTCGGTGAGCGCGGGTTCCTCTACCTGGCCACGGTCATCGACCTGCACTCACGCCGCCTGGCCGGCTGGGCGATCGCCGAACACATGCGCACCGACCTGGTCATCGACGCCCTCAACGCCGCCCAACGCACCCGCGGCAGCCTGGACGGAGCGATCATGCACACCGACCACGGAGCCCAGTACACATCGAAGGACTTCGCTGAAGCCTGCACCGCGGCCGGCGTCCGCCAGTCGATGAGCAAGGTGGGCAGTTCGGCCGACAACGCCCTGGCCGAGTCGTTCAACGCCACCTTCAAACGCGAAACCCTGCAAGGCCGCCGCGCGTTCACCGACGAACGCGAAGCCCGGCTGACCGCGTTCCGCTGGCTGCACCGCTACAACACCGTCCGCCGCCACTCCCGACTCGGACAGCAATCCCCGATCAACTACGAAAACAACATCCGAACAGCACCAGCTACGCTGGCGCCAGCCGCATAAACCCCGTGTCCAAGATCAGGGGTCAAGCCCCGGGTTCCGGGATAATTACACACATGGGGCAGCTGGGATTGTTTTCAAGGGCGGAGTTGGCTGCCATGCGTGACCGGACCAGGTCACGTCGTTATTCCCCGGCGAAGGAGCAGTTCCGCCGGGAGCATGCTCGGCATCGAGAGTGGGGTCTGGCCAGGCGGCACGCCGAGAAGCTCCGCCGTCTGCGCGGTGACACCCCGCCGACGGCCAGCGACCAGCGGGACGGATCGGTGCAGAGGCCGATGCCGCCCTCGCCGGTCACGCAGCCTGACCAGGAACGACGTCCCGCGAGCAGCACCGCGGCAAACGACTGCGGTCCCGCACCACGCCAGGCGGGCGGCGCCGGGCGGCCCGTTCCTGTCCCGAAGCGTCGTCGCGCGTCCACGCCGCAGGTGCGCCGGCCCGCCGGTCCGGCAACGCGTCGAACGGTCGGCGGAAATACACGGCCGCCGGTGCATCGCGGCCGTCTTTCGACAATGCCGCGCACGGCCGGGCGACATTTCCGTCGAATGCTCCGCACGGTGGGGACAAGTAACCACTGTCCCCATGGACCGCCGGTGCCGATTCCCGAATGTGTAGACATTGGCGATGGCCCGCACGACGCGCACATGGGCAGATCCGGAAAGTGCGGCGCCCGGGGTTCTCACCATCGGCGCTGCGCAGCGTCACCGCGGTCCAGGGGTGCGGCCCGCCCACCTTCAGCGCGCGCGAGTACATCAAGCCTGTCCGGATGCGACGCTTTCCTTGCACGAGAATCCGTCGAGAAGCTTGTCGACTGCCTGCGAACCCGCCAACCTCACCGAGACCGGACAGCGACGCGACCGGCCGACCGTCTCAACAGCTCGACCTTGTTCCGGGCTGCCCACTGGCGGATCGACTTGAGCGCGGCGAGGGTGTTCGCTGCGGACTTACGGCGGTGTACGACGCCCCAGAGGATGTCGTCGCCGATCGAGTAGCAGCCGTGGAACTGCCGCACCCCGTGCAGCTTGTGATAGCTCGCCGGTAGCCGGTCCGGATGTCCCGCCGGTGCCCAGCCCGCCCCGCCGTGAGGGCGGATGGTCGCGTTTTCGTCCGCTGGAACGGCAGGTCGTGCTTGCGCAGCAACTGCCGGAGTCGTTCCCGACCGATCTGGGACCCGGCGGGTGCCGCGGTTGTGGGCCAGGTAGTCGGCGAGTTTCCGCAGCTCCACCGGGTGAACGGCTGGCCGGGGGCTTCGGGTCTGATGCTGGCCGTCGCGACGATGAACGTCTCGTCGTCTTCACTGATCAGGCGGGGACGGCCACCCGCCCACTGAGGGTTGAGGCTTCCCATGCCCATCTCGTTGAACCGGTGAATGACCTGCCGGACCGAGTCCTCATCGGCCTGGACCAGCCTCGCGATCACCGGCACGCTGTTGCCGCCGGCCGAGGCCAGCACGACCATTGCCCGGCGCAGCCGGATCGCGGAGCCGGTTGCTCGTCTGGTTATCCGCAGCAACTGCTGACCTTCCTGGTCGGACAGCCGCCGCACACGCACAGGTTCTGCCACCCCGACAGCCTGACCGCGACAACGCCGCCCGGCCTGCGGGCCGGGCGGCGTGTCATCCAACACCGTGAACGTTTTGGTCAGGGCACTGGATCTACCGAGAACCTACCGCGGGTCAGCCGATCGGGGCGCCGCGGCTGCGCATGAACGGCAGCGGGTTGATGGCGTTCTTCGGGGTCGTCGGCGGGGAGTTGGTGTGGACCTCGAAGTGCAGGTGCGGGGCCGAGGAGTTGCCCGAGCTGCCGACGTAGCCGATGAGCTGGCCGGCGGTGACCTTCTGGCCGACGTTGACGACGCCACGGCGGACCATGTGGCAGTACAGCGTGGAGATGCCGTCGGCGTGCTGGATCTTGACATACCAGCCGCAGCCCGTGATCCACCGGTTGCCGACCCGGTCGCAGCTGAATCCCCACGTGATGTTGCACGCGACTGTGACGACCGTACCCGCCGAGGCCGCGCGGATCGGGGTACCGGTGGGGGCCATGATGTCGACGCCGACGTGGCTGCCGGGCCTGAAGCCGGGCTCGGCCGTGCGGCCGGGCAGCGGGGACACCCAGACCGGCGCGGCGGGCGCTACCACGGGTGCCGTGGTGGGCGGGGGCGGTGCCGTCGTCGTAGGGGGTGCCGTGGTGGGCGGTGCCGTGGTGGGGGGTGCGGTGGTGGGCGGTGCGGTGGTGGGCGGTGCCGTCGTGGGGGGTGCGCTGCTGGGCGGTGCGCTGCTGGGTGCTTCGCTGGGCGGTGCGCTGCTGGGTGCCGCGCTGCTGGGCGGTGCGTCGCTGGGTGCCGCGCTGCTGGGCGGTGCCGTGGTCGGTGCGATGTTGGGTTGGTGCCCGCAGAGTGGCAGATCCGCGTCCGGCCGGCGGATGAAGGCGTCTGAAACGTATGTGCCGTTGGTCAGCCGGTCCCACAGGTCGGTCACCCGGACCGTGCCCTCGTCGATGAGCTGGCCCTTGACCTGGCATTCGATCGCGACCGTTGCGCCGTTCGGGATGGTGCCCACCTTGGGCTTCCAGACGTAGGCGCCGGTGCGGGCGTTCAGCGGCACCTTCGGGGAGTCAACCGTCCCGCTGGCCGCGGCCTGCGCGGTGGGGGCGGTGGTGGGTGCCGCTGTGGTGGGCGCCGCGCTGCTTGGCGCTGCGCTGTTGGTCGGCGTGACGTTGGGTTGGGGGCCGCAGAGCGGCAGATCCTTAGCCGGCCGGTCGATCCAGGCGTCCGAGACGTATGTGCCGTTGGTCAGCCGGTCCCAGAGGTCGGTCACCCGGACTGTGCCCTGGTCGATGAGCTGGCCCTTGACCTGGCATTCGATCGCGACCGTTGCGCCGTTCGGGATGGTGCCCACCTTGGGCTTCCAGACGTAGGCGCCGGTGCGGGCGTTCAGCGGCACCTTCGGGGAGTTCACGGTCCCGCTGGCCGCGGCCTGCGCGGTGGGGGCGGTGGTGGGTGCCGCTGTGGTGGGCGCCGCGCTGCTTGGCGCTGCGCTGCTTGGCGCTGCGCTGCTTGGCGCTGCGCTGCTGGGCGGTGGGGTGGTGGGTGGTGCCGTGGTGGGCGGTGGTGTGGTCGGTGGTGCGCTGGTGGGCGGCGCGCTGGTGGGAGCTGCGACGTTGGTTTGGGGATCGCAGAGTGGCAGATCCGCCGCCGGTCGGCGGATCCAGGCGTCCGAGACGTACGTGCCGTCGGTCAGCCGGTCCCACAAGTTGGTCACCCGGACTGTGCCCTGGTCGATGAGCTGGCCCTTGACCTGGCATTCGATCGCGACCGGTGCGCCGTTCGGGATGGTGCCCACCTTGGGCTTCCAGACGTAGGCGCCGGTGCGGGCGTTCAGCGGCACCTTCGGGGAATCGACCGTCCCGCTGGTCGCGGCCTGCGCGACGGTCGCCGGTAGCACGGTGGCCAGGATCGTCGCGGCCAGAACCGCTGTGGCGGCGGCGGCAGCGGAGACGGACCTGATGTTGCGCAAGGAGTACCCCCCAGGGCGAGCGGACATGCGGCGGGGGACCCCGGCCCCGCCAACGCCAGCCCGAGCTTCCTGGATGAGTTGACCTTGGTCAAGCCTGACAAAAGGACATCAACACGGCTGTGGTCGGCGCATTTACCCGTCGTGCGCCGGTCGTGGGCGGCGCACAGGCCGACCGTCTCGGGCGGCAGACGAGGCATGGTTTCCGGTGTGGTGCGGCGGCTGTACTGGCGTCCCACGGAAGCGATGCGGGCGCACGGCCGGCCAGCCGTATTGATCATCATTCATGGGAGTGCATGAATGCGTGCAGGCGGGTCCCGTGGTGGCGCGGGGACGGGGTTCGCCGCAGCCGCCATCTGCTGCGTGGCTGGTCAATGCGCGCCTCAACCGCTGCGGTGGACCGCTGCCGTGGGTGCCGGATCGAGAAGCCGGCCGGGCTCTGGGCCGGGCTCATCAACCTCGGCCTGATCGCCTTCCTGTTCGGGTTTCGCGCCCGCTGATGGATCGCCCGACCCGTCGAGCATCGCGTCGAACACCGCCTGCCGCGGATTCGGATGCGCCACACCGGAAACCGTCATCAATGTTGCGGAATCGAACAGAAGGGCCTTGTCTGCCAAATTGGAATCAATGCACCATGTGAGGTTAGGAACACCACATGACCGAATCACCCGTTCGGGTGAGGTGCGCACAGCTTCCTCGCCCGCATTCGCCGCCGCGGGTCGCAGAACGGTCACCCTATTGGCTGATGGTTCGTTTGGGCGTGTCATCGCCACGAACAATTTCGCAGCCAATATAATTCAGCCCGCTCAGCCGGTCGAGGCTCTGTGGGTGCGGATTTCAGCCGTGGGTCGAGGCGTTCCTCGGCGGGATGTTGACGCGAACCTCGAAGTGCGGGTGCGGGGCAGAGGAGTTGCCCGCACCGCCAACCCGGCCGGCGCGACCATGCTGACCCCGCGCTGGCCGTGGCCGGTGCGGAGACTGTAGAGCGGCGGCTCGGGAGAGACGACGGCCGCAGCCCGCGCGGCGGTCGCCAGAACGGCGGTGGCGACGGACCTGCGCATGAGGTACTCCGGGGCGAGCGGCCGGGAGACCGCGAACCCCGCCGACGCTCACTATGCGTCGGCGGGGTCCGGTTCTGGCGGTTCGGTGTTGTGGCGCGCCGGTGGCTACGGCGCGTTCGCCACGCCGGGCGGCAGGAACCGGGCGCCGGTGACCTGCTCGGAGACGCCCTCGCGGTCCAGGTACGGGGTGACGCCGCCGAGGTGGAACGGCCAGCCCGCGCCGAGGATCATGCACAGGTCGATGTCCCGCGGGTCCGCGACGACACCCTCGTCGAGCATCAGCCGGATCTCCTTGGCCAGGGCCTCGGTCGCCCGCGCGCGCAGTTCTTCCGCAGTGGACGGCTGGTCGCCGACCTCCAGCAGGGCGAGCACCTCCGGGTCCGGGTTGCCCTCGGCGTCGGTGAAGCCGCGCTTGCCGGCGCCGACGACCCGGGCCAGGTTGGCCGAGACGCCGAACCGGTCCGGGAACGCCGTGTGCAGCGTCTCCGCGACGTGCGCGGCGACGGCCGGGCCGACCATCGTGAGCAGCGCCATCGGGCGCATCGGCAGGCCCAGCGGGTCGAGGGCCGAGTCGGCGACGCCGATCGGCGTGCCGTTGTCGACGGCGGCGGTGACCACGCCGAGGAAGCGGGTCAGCAGCCGGTTGACCACGAACGCGGGCGCGTCCTTGACCAGTACCGACGACTTCTTCAGCGCCTTGCCCACGGCGAACGCGGTGGCCAGGGTCGCATCGTCGGTCTGTGCCGCGCGGACGATCTCCAGCAGCGGCATCATCGCGACCGGGTTGAAGAAGTGCAGGCCGACCACCCGCTCCGGGCGGGCCAGGTCGGTCGCCTGCTCGGTGACCGACAGCGACGACGTGTTGGTGGCCAGCACGCAGTCGTCTCGGACGATCGCCTCGATCTCGGCCCAGACCTGCTTCTTGATCTTCAGATCCTCGAAGACGGCCTCCAGCACCAGGTCGGCGTCGGCGAACACGCCCTTGTCGACCGAGCCGCTGACGAGCCCCTTGTACTTCGCCGCCTTGCCCGGGTCGAGCCGCCGCTTCGACACCAGCTTGTCGATCTCGGTGTGGACGTAGCCGACGCCCTTGTCGACGCGCTCCTGGTCGAGGTCGGTGAGCACGACCGGTACCTCGAGCCGGCGCACGAACAGCAGCGCCAGCTGGGAGGCCATCAGGCCGGCCCCGACGATGCCGACCTTGTTGACATCGCGGGCCAGGCCGGCGTCCGGCGCACCGGCGGGCCGCTTCGCGCGGCGCTGGACGAGGTCGAAGGCGTAGAGGCTGGCCCGGGCCTGATCGCCCAGGATGAGGTCGGCGAGGGCCTCGTCCTCGGCCGCGGTGCCGTCGGAGAACGTCGCGTCCTTGGCCAGCGCCAGCAGTTCAAGCGCCCGGTTGGCGCTGTTGACGGCGCCGTGCAGCCGCTCGTCGAGCTGGTGCCTGGCGAAGTACAGCACGCCGTCCCACATGTCCCGGTCGATCTCCGGCCGGTTCACCGTGACGGAGCCGTCGACCACGCCCTCGGCCCACTCCAGGGACCGTTCCAGGTAGTCCGCCGGGTCGAAGATCGCGTCGGCGATGCCCAGCTCGTGCGCCTGGGCCGGCTTGAGCTGCTTCTGCGTCAGCGGGTTCTGCAGGATGACCTGGGCCGCCGGGGCGATGCCGATGAGGTTCGGCAGCAGCTGGGTGCCGCCCCAGCCGGGTACCAGACCGATGGCGACCTCGGGCAGGGCGAGCGCCGCGGCGCCGGAGGAGACGGTGCGGTAGTGGCAGTGCAGCGCGACCTCCAGGCCGCCGCCCATCGCCGCGCCGTTGATGAACGCGAACGTGGGCACGGCCGAGTCGCGGAGCTTACTGAAGACGCGGTGGCCCAGCCGGCCGAGCTCGACGGCCTGCTCACGGGAGGTGATCAGCGGCATGCCGGTGATGTCGGCGCCGACGCAGAAGATGTACGGCTTGCCGGTCAGCGCGATGAGCTTCGGCGCCGCGGCGACCGCCTCGTCGATCGCGGCCTCCAGGCTGGCCAGGCCGGCCGGGCCGAACGAGTTGGGCTTGGTGTGGTCGAAGCCGTTGTCGAGCGTGATGAGCGCGGCCCGCTCGCGGCTGGGCAGGGTGACGAAGCGCAGCAGCGCCCTGGTCACGACCTCATTCGGGTTCGTCAGCGCCCCGGCATTCGTGATGGTCACTTGCCGCCCTCCCAGTTCGGGTTCTCCCAGATCACCGACGCGCCCATGCCGATGCCGACGCACATGGCGGTGAGGCCGTAGCGCACGTCGGGCCGCTCGGCGAACTGCCGCGACAGCTGTGTCATGAGCCGCACGCCCGAGGAGGCGAGCGGGTGGCCGACGGCGATCGCGCCGCCCCACTGGTTGACCCGCGGGTCGTCCTCGGCGATGCCGAAGTGGTCGAGGAAGGCCAGCACCTGCACGGCGAAGGCCTCGTTGAGCTCGAACAGGCCGATGTCGTCGATGGTGAGCCCGGCGAGGCGCAGCGCCTTCTCGGTGGAGGGCACCGGGCCGTAGCCCATGACCTCGGGCTCGACGCCGACGAAGCCGTAGGACACCAGCCGCATGCCGATCGGCAGGCCCAGCTCACGGGCCACCTCCTCGGCGGCGATGATCGAGGCGGTGGCGCCGTCGTTGAGGCCGGCCGCGTTGCCCGCGGTGACCCGGCCGTGTGGGCGGAACGGCGTCTTGAGCGTGGCGAGCTTCTCCAGGCTAGTCGCGCGGGGCGCCTCGTCGACGGTGGCCAGGCCCCAGCCGGCCTCCGGGTCGCGGGTGGCCACGCTGACCAGGTCCGGCTGCAGCTTGCCGGCGGCGTACGCGGCGGCGGTCCTCACCTGTGAGGCGTAGCCGAACCGGTCGGCCCGCTCCTTGGTGATGCTGGGCAGCCGGTCGTGCAGGTTCTCCGCGGTCGAGCCCATGACCAGCGCGGACGGGTCGACAAGCTTCTCGGCGAGGATGCGCGGGTTGGGGTCGACGCCCTCGCCCATCGGGTGGCGGCCCATGTGCTCGACGCCGCCGGCGATGGCCACGTCGTAGGCGCCGAACGCGATGCCGCCGGCGACGGTGGTGACCGCCGTCAGCGCGCCCGCGCACATGCGGTCGATCGCGTAGCCGGGCACGCTCTTGGGCAGCCCGGCCAGCAGGGCGGCGGTGCGCCCGATGGTCAGGCCCTGGTCGCCGGTCTGGGTGGTGGCGGCGATGGCGACCTCGTCGACGCGCTCGGGCGGCAGCTGCGGGTTGCGCCGCAGCAGCTCCCGGATGCAGCGGATGACGAGGTCATCGGCTCGGGTGTTGGCATACATCCCACCGGCCTTGCCGAACGGGGTGCGTACGCCGTCGACGAAGACGACGTCGCGGACAGCACGGGGCACGGGAGTCCTCCTAGCAACGAGTTACCGGCAATGTTACTAGCCAGTAGGTCGCTGTGAACCCCTTCGCGACGTCATGCTGGTGATCCCGGCCTGTTAGTCACTTTTCAGTGTTGTAGTCCTTCTCAGTGTGTTTGTCCGGCGAGGTCACGGTGCTGGTGCCAACGCGCTCGTCAGTCCCGGTGTCACCAGCGCCACCTGCCACGGGCGCGCCCCGTAGCCGGAGAGCACCGCGGCGACGGCGTCCTCCGTGAGCTCCTCGGGCGGCGACCAGGCCAGGCGGCGTACCGAATCCGGGGTTATCAGGTTTTCCGGGGGCAGCTGGTGCGCGGCCGCCAGCCCGGTCACCAGCTCCCGGCACCGGGCCAGGCGCCCCGCGGCGACGGGGTCGCGCTCCGCCCACCGGTGCGGCGGCGGCGGTCCCTCCGACGGAGGGGTCGTGGGCAGTTCCTTGTCCGGCAGCGCGCGGGAGTCGGACAGCGCGCTCAGCCACGTCGGGGCGAGCCGGCGCACCGAGCGCCCGCCGAACCCGGCCAGGGCCAGCAGCGACCGCTCGTCCTTCGGGTCGGCCTCGGCGGCGGCGATGATCGCGGCGTCGGCGAGGACCCGGCCGGGGCTCGCGTCGCGACGCTGGGCGATCTCGTCCCGAGCCGTCCACAGCGCCCGCACGCGGGCCAGGGCGCGGGCGCCGCGCACCCGGTGGATGCCGGAGGTGCGCCGCCACGGGTCGGCGCGCACCCGCGGCGGGTCGCCGGCGGAGGCGACCAGCGCGGCGAACTCCTGCGCCGCCCAGTCGGTCTTGCCCTGCCGGGCCAGCTCCGCGGCGAGCGTGTCGCGCAGTTGCAGCAGCAGCTCGACGTCGAGGGCCGCGTAGGTCAGCCAGGCCGGTGGCAGCGGCCGCGTCGACCAGTCCGCCGCGGAGTGGTGCTTCTCCAGGGTGTACCCCAGCAGCGACTCCGTCAGCGCCGCGAGCCCGACCCGCTCGAACCCGCACAGCCGGGCCGCGAGCTCGGTGTCGAACAGCCGGGTGGGGCGCAGCCCGAGCTCGGTCAGGCACGGCAGGTCCTGGCTCGCCGCGTGCAGGATCCACTCGGTTGGAGAGATCACCTCGTCGAGCTCCGGCAGCTGGCCGAACGGTAGCGGGTCGATCAGCACGGTCCCGGCGCCCGCGCGGCGCAGCTGCACCAGGTACGCCCGGTGGGTGTAGCGGTAGCCGGAGGCGCGCTCGGCGTCCACAGCCACCGGGCCGGTGCCTCTGGCGAACCGTTCGACGGCACGCGCCAGCTCGGCCCGGTCCGCGATCGGCTCCGGGGTCCCGTCTAGGGGGGCGGTCAACAGGACGGGCTCGGTCTTTGCGTCCGGATTGCCCGGACCGTCTGGCTCCTCGTCCCGACGCCGCATGGGGGGTTCGTCGGTCACGCGACAACCGTACGTTGCGCCATAGGTCCCTTGGTGCAGCCGGTCCGGCGCGTCGGCGTTCTTGGGATCTTCGGGGGTGCGTTCGGGCCGCGGCGCGGGACGGACAGACAGGGGTGGCCGCCGGTACGGTGCGCGTGCGTGGGCGACCGGTTGTGTCGAGTGGTTGCCACGAAGGTCGCGGGGCTTGTTCAGGCGGTCTAGGGTGAGGGCCGACCGCGGCGTTGCCGGACGACCTCCCGCAGAGGTGAACGTGTCCGTCGAAACGGGTGGAACCGTGACAGGAAGGAAACGAGAAGCATGACGGCCGGGTATGACCCCTCCAACCCGGTGGCTTCCGGCAGTTCTGATTCGTATGATCCCGACCGCCCGCGCCAAGCGGCCGGCAACGGTGACGACCCGGAACGACGCGGCCCACTTCCCCCCAGGATGACCTCGACCGGCTCGTTCCCGCCGGTCACCGGCGCCATCCCGGCGGCTGCCACTCCCGCGCCCGCCACCGTCAGCGGCCCCGCGCCGACCGGCTCGATCCCGCCGCAGCCGACCGGCTCCTGGCCCGTGCCGGGGCCGGTCATGCCGCCGCACAGCGTGCCGCCGGTGCCTTCAGTGCCGCCAGTGCCTTCAGTGCCGCCAGGGCCGGCCGCCACCCGCCGCAGCCCACTCGGCGCGATCGCCATGGTGCTCGCGATCCTGCTGCTGATCGTCGTGGGCGTGCAGGCCGCCTTCATCGTCGACCTGAAGCAGCGGGTCGACCGGGCCGACGCCGCCGCCAAGACCGCGCAGGCCGGTGACGCCTCCCGGCTCAAGGCCCTCGAAGACCGCGCCGACAAGCTCGAGCAGAAGACCGGTGGCAGCCTCGACGCCGCCGAGGTCGCCTCAAGCGTGCGCCCCAGCGTGTTCCGGGTCGCCACCAGATACTCCACCGGCACCGGCTTCGCCCTCGGCAAGGCCCCGGCCGGCGGCGGCACCGACCTGATCACCAACTACCACGTAATCGCGGACGCCTACCAGAGGGGCGAGAAGAACGTCAGCCTGGAGCGCACCGATCAGCGCTTCCCCGGCAAGATCGTCGAGGTCCACCCCGACAAGGACCTCGCCGTGCTGCACACCGACGAGGAGTTCCCGCGCCTCGTGTCCGCCTCGGCCGTGCCGAAGGTCGGCGAGCCGGTGCTCGTCATCGGCTCCCCGCTCGGCCTCGAGGACACCGTCACCACCGGCGTCGTGAGCGCCTTCCGCACCCTCAGCGGCGAGGCCCTGATGCAGTTCGACGCGGCCATCAACCCCGGCAACTCCGGCGGCCCCGTGTTCAACGCCAAGAAAGAGGTGGTGGGCGTCGCCACGCTCAAGGCCCAGCAGGCCGAGGGCATCGGCCTCGCCATCCCGATGTCCGTGGTGTGCGACACCGTCCCGAGCGTCTGCTGATCCCCTCACCGCCCCAGTCCGTCCGTCCCGGCCACCGCCGGGTGCTTCACGGCCGCGCAACCCGGAGCGCCGGCTGTACGACTCCCGCCGGGGCGCTGCCCGGCCGGGACCACCAGGAGGAACAACATGACATACCCCGGTAGCCCGCAGGGGAACCCGAGCGAGGGATACGGCTACCCCAACCCCAACGCCCCGGCCGGCGCGTACCCGCCGCCCCAGGCCCCGGCCTCGCCGTACGGTGAGCAGCCGGCGCCGCAGTACGCCCCGGCCCCGGCCTCGCCGTACGGTGAGCAGCCGGCGCCGCAGTACGCCCCGGCCCCGGCTTACGGCGAGCAGCCGGCGCCGCAGTACGGCCAGCCCGTGCCGCCGCAGCCCCAGCCGGTGCACGACCAGAGCACCACGCAGCTGCCGACCTACGGCGAGGCCTCCTACAGCCTCGACCCGTCGGTCTCCGGGCCCCCCACGACCCCGGTCCAGCAGTTCGCGCCGCCCATGTCCGCGCCGCCCATGTCGGGCCCGCCGATGTCCGGCCCGCCGACCGCGTACGGCCCGGTCTCGGCCCCGCCGATCACCGGCTTTCCCGGCCAGCCGGCGGCCTACCCGCCGGTCGGGCCTCAGAAGAAGCGCGGCGTGGCGGTCCCGCTGCTGGCCAGCCTGCTCGCGCTGGCGGTCATCGCGGCAGGCGTCTTCGTCGGCCTGTACGTCGACAAGTCGGACAAGCTCACCAAGTCCGAGACCCAGTCGGCCCAGCGTCAGGCATCCCTGGACACGACCAGCAAGGACCTCGAGCAGACCCGCAGCGACCTGAAGGCCAAGGCCGACGAGCTCACGAAGGCCCAGCAGGACCTGCGTGGCACCCAGGCCGACAGCACGGAGGCCAAGCGCCAGCGCGACGTCATCGGCAAGTGTCTGACGCTGCTGTTCGATGCGCTGGAAGCCTCCGCCGCGAACGACAAGACCACCATGCAGAACAAACTCAAGGAGATGGACAAGCCCTGTACCGATGCCCGGTCGATCCTCGGCATCTGACGCGGCGCGCCAACGCTAGCGCTCACACGGATCAGGGCCGGCTCCCAAACGGGTGCCGGCCCTGATCCGTGCGGTCAGGTTGAGTGGATCAAGTCGACCAGGCGCGTGAGCATGTCCGGGTCGGTCTCCGGGAGAACGCCGTGGCCCAGGTTGAAGATGTGGCCATGGGCCTTCGTGCCCTCGGCCAGCACGCGGCGGGCCTCCTGCTCGACGACCTCCCACGGGGCCAGCAGGACGCACGGGTCCAGATTGCCCTGCAGAGACTTGCCGGGGACCCGGCCGGCGGCCACGTCCAGGGGTGTGCGCCAGTCCACGCCGATGACGTCGACGCCGGCCTCGGACATGGCGGGCAGCAGCTCCGCGGTACCGACGCCGAAATGGATCTTCGGGATCTTTCCGACGATGCCGCCGAGGACCGCCCGCGAGTGGGGGAGGACGTAGCGGCGGTAGTCGGCCTCCGACAGGGCGCCGGCCCAGGAGTCGAACAGCTGGATCGCATCGACGCCGGCGTCGACCTGGACCTGCAGGAACGTGCGGGTGATGTCCGCCAGCGCGGCGCACAGGGCGTGCCAGACGTCGGGGGCGCCGTACATCAGGGCCTTGGTCTTGGCGTGGTGGCGGGACGGCCCGCCCTCCACGAGGTAGCTGGCCAGGGTGAACGGCGCGCCGGCGAAGCCGATCAGGGCTGTGCGGTCCAGCTCGGCCAGCAGCAGGCGGATCGCCTCGGCGACGAAGCCCACGGCGGCCGGGTCCAGCTCGCGGATCTCCTCGACGTCGGCCATCGTGCGCACCGGGTTCGCCACCACGGGGCCCGTGCCGGCGACGATGTCAAGGTCGATGCCGGCGGCCTGCAGCGGAACCACGATGTCGCTGAACAGGATCGCGGCGTCCACCCCGTGCCGGCGTACCGGCTGGAGGGTGATCTCGCAGACGAGGTCGGGCCGGCGGCAGGATTCCAGCATCCCGATGTCAGCGCGCAGCGCGCGGTATTCGGGCAGTGATCGGCCCGCCTGGCGCATGAACCAGACCGGGGCGTGCGGTACGGCCTCGCCGCGCGCGGCGCGCAGCAACAGCTTCGTCGTGTCGTCCATAGCGAGCCCATCGTTTCACTCAGTGCGTACCGGCGGCGCGGCGGCACCCCCTACGCATGTTTCGGTCTTAGTCTTCCGTTATGGCGCCATCTACCGCGACTCCGCCCACATTCACCCGGGCGGTGGAGGAGCTGCGCGCCGTGACCACCCGGCCGGAGATCACGCTCGAGGAGGTCCCGGCCCCGCAGCGGCTGGCACCGTACGCCCATGCGATCGGCGGCACGGTCCTGCGACACGGCGACGAGGTGGCCACCGGCCGGCTGATCCTGCTGCACGACCCCGCCGGCCACGAGGCGTGGGACGGCACGATGCGACTTGTGACGTACGTGACGGCCGAACTCGAGGCGGAGCTGGCCACCGACCCGCTCCTGCCGGGCGTGGGCTGGAGCTGGCTGGTGGACGCGCTGGACGGCCACGGCGCGGCGTACACGGCGATCGGCGGCACTGTCACACAGACCATGTCCACCCGCTTCGGCGACCTGGCCGGCCCCCCGCCCGCGGCGGACATCGAGATCCGCGCCTCGTGGACCCCGACCGACGACGACATGCAGGCCCACGTGCACGCTTGGTGCACCCTGCTCGCGTCGACCGCCGGCCTCCCCCCACCGGGCGTGACGGCCCTGCACTCCTGAGTGCCGGCACCTTCAGCCGCGGTGAGGCCGGCCCGTCGGGTCAGGGCCGGCCCTGGTAGGGCTGTCGGTGGTCGGACCGGTGGTGCGGTTCTTGTGACAGTGTCAGCGTTGGTCGCGGACGCCCGTCCTGGTGGGACCGCGGCGGTCGGACAGCTGGGAGCCTGGCGGCCACTACGGGAGGTTCGCCACCAGGTCGGCGATCTCACGGCGGCGGCCGGTGTAGAAGGGGATCTCCTCACGCACGTGGCGGCGGGCCCGGGAGGCGCGCAGCTCGCGCATCAGGTCGACGATGCGGTGCAGCTCCTCGGCCTCGAAGGCCAGGATCCACTCGTAGTCGCCCAGGGCGAAGCTCGCCACGGTGTTGGCGCGCACGTCCGGGAAGCCGCGGGCCTGCTGGCCGTGCTCGGCGAGCATCGCGCGGCGCTCCTCGTCCGGCAGCAGATACCACTCGTACGAGCGCACGAACGGGTAGACGCACACCCACTCGCGGGCGTGCTCGTCGGCCAGGAACGCGGGGATGTGGCTCTTGTTGAACTCGGCCGGGCGGTGCAGCGCCATCTGCGACCACACGGGTTCCAGGCGCCGGCCGACGTCGGTGCGGCGGAACCCGGAATACGCCTCCTGGAGGGCCTCGGCGCTCGGCGCGTGCCACCAGATCATGAGGTCGGCGTCGGCGCGCAGGCCGGCCACGTCATACGTGCCGCGCACCACGACGTCCTTGGCGGCCAGATCGGCGAGGAACGCGGCCACCTGGGTCGGGTCCCGGTCGTCCGCGCCGTACGGGGTGGCGAGCCGGAAGACCGACCACATCGTGTACCGGATGGTGTCGTTGAGCTCGCGGATGCGTGCGGCGTTCGTGGTCGTCATATGCCTATCCTTCCAGTTTCGCGAGCACCGCCTCGGCGGCGGTACGGCCGGACGTGACGCACGCCGGAATGCCGACGCCGTCGTAGGCCGCGCCGGCCACGGCGATCGCCGGGTGCGCGTCGAGGCCTTCGCGCAGCGTGCTCACCCGGTCCCGATGATGCGGTTGGTACTGCGGGAGCGCCCCGCCCCAGCGGAAGACGCCCCGGTCGAGCTCGTCCGGCAGCGCGTCCACGCCGATGATCCGCGCGACCTCGCGGCGCACGAGCTCGACCAGGGCGCCGTCGGTGCGCTGCAGCTGCTCCTCGTCGCCGAAGCGGCCCACTGAGGCGCGCAGCACGGTCACGCCGGGGCGTCGCAGGTGCGCCCACTTGCGGTCGAAGAACGTGACGGCCTTGACCGCGAAGCCCTCCGTCGCGGGCACGAGGAATCCGGACAGGTCGGGCAGCTTCGTGGCCGGCAGGGCCAGGGCGACGAGCGCGACACTGGCATATTCCAGCTGTACCGGCTCGACGCCCTCGACGCCGGCGAGCAGCCGGGCGGCGGGCGCGGCCGGCACGGCGAGGACCAGGCCGTCGGCGTCGAGGGTCTCGGCGTCGCGGGTCGAGCCGAGCGTGAGCCGCCAGCCGCCGCCGTGGCGGTGCACGGCGCGCACGGTGACGCCACTGCGCACGTCCGGCAGGGTCGCGGCGACCGCGTCGACGAGCCGGCTCATGCCGCCCTCGATCGTGCCGAACATGGGGGCGCCCGGGGTGCGGCGGCTCGCCGCGACCGCCTCCGCGAGCGCGTCGGTCAGCGTGTGCGCGCGCTCGGCCGCGGCGGCGAGGGCGGGCAGTGCCATCCGCAGTGACAGGCGATCCGCGCGGCCGGCGTAGACCCCGCCCAGCAGGGGATCGACGAAATGGTCGACGACGGCGTCGCCGCGGCGCGGGCGGACCAGCGCGCCGACCGTGACGTCGCCGCCCGGGGGCAGCAGGGGGGAGCCGGACGGCACATCGGGTGCCGAATCCGGGGCTTTGAACGGAATGCCCATCAGGGTGCCTGAGGGCAGGTCGCGCAGGCCGCCGTCCAGGGCGACGGCCGCGCGCGCCGGAGTCGGGTGGACCACCGCGGCGGCCAGGCCGACCTCCTCGGCCAGGCGCAGTGCCGCGCTCGGCCCGCCCGCCGGGTCGCCGACCAGGAACGACTCCGCGCCGCGCTCCACCAGGCCGTCGGCCAGGGTGCCGGTGGATAGTTTGCCGCCGAGCCGGTCCCGCTGGTCGAGCACGACCACGTCGAGCTCCGGGCGCAGTGTGCGCAACCGGTGCGCCGCGGCCAGCCCGGCAATGCCCCCGCCGACGACCACGACGCGCAGTGTCATGACCGCAAGTCTATTGTCGCGGAGCGGGCGACGAGCCAGTGGCAGTGATCACGGGGGCGGCTCACGGCATCGGGTAGTCGCCGCGCCTGTCCCAGCGCGGGCGCGCTGGGGGAGGCCGACAGTGCGCCGCTACCGATGTGCGTCGATATGTCGCCGGCGAGTGTGATCCCTCACCGCGATGTCCATCTGAGGGGCGAACCCTCTGGAAGATCTCCGCGAAGGCGCGCACACTCTCGTGGATGAGCGACCTCGCGTCCTCCCGGCCCGCGCCCGACGAGCCGCCGGACCCGTGCCCCGGTGGCCCCGCCGACGTGTCCGGGCTGTTCCCCCGGGCGTCGGAGCTGTCCGCACCGGCGGCGCGGGACCCGGCCGACGCGCTGCCGGACGGCCTGGACGGGTTCGTCCTGAACCCGCTGGCTGCCAGTGTCTCGTGGGACGACGAGGCCTCGTTCGGTGACAGTGCGCCGTTCGGGGATGCTGTTGACGACACCGAGCCGACGGCGCGCACGATCGCCGCGCTGCTGGAGACCCCGATGACGCCGGCGGCCGAACTCGCCGACGCGGTGGCATGGTGTTACGACGACGAGGCACTGCCGCTGCTGCTGCCGCTGGCCCGCCATCCCGACGCCGGCGTGCGGCGGGCTGTGGCCCAGGCACTGCCGAGCGTCCTGGGTGACACCGAGCCCGGCGACACCGTTCGCGCGCTGGTCATGCTCAGCGCCGATGCCGACGAGGACGTGCGCGACTGGGCGTGCTTCGCGCTCGGCACCCAGCTGTCGGAGGTCGACGACCCCGTGGTCCGCGACGCGCTCGCGGCACGCCTGGAGGACCCGCACGACGACACGCGCTGCGAGGCGCTGCTGGGCCTGGCCCGCCGCCGCGACAGCCGCGTCCTGCCAGTGCTGCACGAGCGCCTGTCGCGGGACAACGTGTACTCCCTGGAGATCGACGCCGCCGGTGCCCTGGGGCATGCCTCGCTGCACACGCTGGTGCGCGGGCACCTTTCCGGCTGGGACGACGACGTGGTGGCACGGGTGTGCGCCGCGCTGCGCCTGACCGACCCGGACGGGGTCGGCGACGATCTGCTGGACGGCCTGGCCGAGTGGTTCCGGGCGGGCGCGCCGCACGCCACCGATGAGGATCGATACTGGTGGTCGGTGACGCTGCAGTTGCTGGAGCATGCGGAGTACCGTGCGCAGGAGATCGCCGAACAGGTCCACCACCGCCTGCTGGGCCTGGAGCCGGCGACGACACTGATGCTCGGCTCGCGCCTGTCCCAGCTGGCCGGCGACCACGGCTGGCCACGCTGGCGCCCGTCCTGCTGACACCCGAACGCTGACGATGGCAAACGGCCGTTCACCCGCGGGTCTTGGCGCGGAACAGCACCCGCGCGGCGACCACCGAGACGAGCACGATCCCGGCGCACCACGCGACCGCGCGCCACGGGGCCGAGCCGACGGGCTCGTCGAGCAGCAGGCCCCGCAGGCTTTCCGTGATCGGCGTGACCGGCTGGTTGCCGGCGAAGCCGCGTAGCCACGACGGCATGGTGTCGATCGGGACGAAGGCGCTGCTGGCGTACGGCAGGAAGGTGATCACGAACGTGTAGCCGCCCGCCGCCTCGGCCGAGCCGGCCAGCAGTCCCAGCGCCGCGGACAGCCACGACACCGCGGCGATGACCAGGACCAGGATGCCGGCGGCGGCGAGCCATTGGCCGGGGTCGGCGCGCGGGCGGAAGCCGATGGCGAGCGCGACGCCGAGGACCAGCGCGCTGGACAGCACGTTGCGGGCCAGGCTCGCGGTGACGTGGCCGGACAGCAGCGCCGCGCCGCTGACGTCGAGGGAGCGGAGCCGATCGACGATGCCCCCGGTGAGGTCGTTGGCGACGGAGACCGCGGTCATCGCCGAGCCGAACGAGACGCACAGCAGCATGACGCCGGGGACCACGTACGTCACGTAGTCGGTCCCGACGCGCAGGGCGCCGCCGAACAGGTACACGAAGACGATCATGAGCATGACCGGCAGCGCGACCGACATGACGAGCGCCTCGACGTTGCGCCGGCCCAGGCGCAGCGAGCGGCCGCCGAGCACGGTCCAGTGCGTGAGCGCGGTGCTAGACACCGGCGAGCTCCTTCCGGGAGGTCAGGGATAGGAAGACGTCGTCAAGCGTGGCGCTGTGCAGGGAGAAGCGGCGCACCGCCGAGCCCGCGGGGTCGATCTCGTCGAGTACGGAGCGCACGTGCGCGGCACTGCCGTCGGTGGTCACGCCGAGGGTGAGCCGGGCGTCGTCGCGCTGCACGACCCGGGCGCCGAGGCGCGCGACGGCCGCGTCGAACGCGACCCGGTCGGCCAGGTCCAGGTCGAGGCGCTGGTCGCCGAAGCGCCGCTTGAGCTCGGCCGGGCTGCCCTCGGCGACCACCCGGCCGTGGTCGACGACGGCGATGCGGCCGGCGAGGCGGTCGGCCTCCTCCAGGTACTGCGTGGTGAGCAAGACGGTGGTGCCGGAGCCGATGAGCCCGTCGACGACGTCCCACATCGCCTGCCGGCTGGTCAGGTCCAGCCCGGTGGTCGGCTCGTCCAGGAAGATCACCGAGGGTCGCCCGGTCAGCCCGGCGGCGAGGTCGAGCCGGCGGCGCATGCCGCCGGAGTACTGGCCCGCGCGCCGGTTCGCGGCCTCGGTGAGCCCGAAGCGCTCCAGCAGCTCGTCGGCGCGCCGGCGGGCCTCGCGCCGGGACAGCCCGCAAAGCCGTGCCGTCATCCGCAGGTTCTCGGCGCCGGTCTGCAACTCGTCGACGGCCGCGTACTGCCCGGTGAGGCTGATCGCGCGGCGCACCAGGTGCCGCTCGCGGACCACGTCGTGGCCCGCGACCCGGGCGGTGCCCGCGTCGGGCCGGGTGAGCGTGGCGAGGATGCGCACGGTGGTGGTCTTACCGGCGCCGTTCGGGCCGAGCAGGCAGAACACCGTGCCGGCGGGCACCCGCAGGTCCACCCCGGTGAGCACCGCGAGCCTGCCGTACGACTTCGTGAGGCCGGTCGCCTCGATGGCGGCGTCCATGCACCCTTCCCCTTCTGCGTATGTCATACGCTGATGCGTACGTTATACGCAGAAGTACACTCTGCAGTCAATGAGCGGTACGGAGCGGAGCGGAGGTGACGGTATGAGCGAGCACGAAGACGGCATACCCCCGGTCCTCGCCGCGGCGTGGGGACTGCGCGAGCGGCCGGTCAAGGGGCCGCGGCCGGGGCTGACGCTCGAGCGCATCGTCGCCGCCGGGGTGAAGGTGGCCGCCACCGATGGGCTCGGCGCCGTCTCCATGGGCCGGGTCGCGAGAGAGCTCGGCGCGGCGACGATGTCGCTGTACCGCTACGTCACGACCAAGGACGAGCTGCTCGAGCTCATGGTCGACGCCGCGATCGGCCAGCCGCCCCCGGTGCCACCCGGCGGGGGGTGGCGGGCCGGCCTGACCAGCTTCGCGCGCGCCTATCTCGACCTGCTGCGCCGGCAGTCGTGGGTGATCCGGGTGCCGTTCAACTCGCCGCCGATCATGCCCAACCAGATCGCCTGGATGAACTACGGCCTGGCGACGATGGGCGGCACCGCGCTGCGCCAGGACGAGCGGCTGTTCGCCATCATGATCGTCAGCGGGATCGTGCGGAACTGGGCGCTCCTTGCCGCCGACATCAACGCCGCCGCCCAGGCTGGCGGGGTCACCACCGAGCAGGCGATGTTCGGCTACGGCCGGCTGCTCAAGCGCCTCGCCGACCCGGCCCGGTTCCCGGCCGTCGGTGAGCTCGTCGCCTCCGGTGTGCTGGAGACGCCGGAGGGGCCCGACGACGACTTCGAGTTCGGCCTGGCGCGCTTCCTCGACGGCCTGGAGGCGCTCATCCGGAACCGCGAAACCCCCTGATCGGGGATGGCGGCGCAGGCGGCGAGCGGGTTGTCGAGGTGCGAGCCGGACTGAGCCGCCCTGCCTGACAGCACTGCCTGATAGAAATAGCGGGATGAATGACGACCAGCGCGCGCGGCGGCTCTTCGGCGGGGCGGTGGTGGCCCCCGGCGACCTGACCGGCAGCCCCTACCGGGTGGACCGGGACCGCATCGTCGCCTCGCCGTTCTTCGCCCGTCTCGGCGGCGTCACGCAGGTGATCAGCCCCGGCGGCTCCGGGTTGCTGGTGCACAACCGGCTCACCCACAGCCTCAAGGTCGCCAGCGTCGCCCGCGGCATCGCCGAGCGGCTGTGCGCCGATGCCGAGCAGCGGTCCCTGCTGGACAAGCTCGGCGGCTGCGACGCCGACGTGGTCGAGGCCGCCGCGCTCGCCCACGACCTCGGTCACCCGCCCTTCGGCCACCTCGGCGAGCGGGTCCTGGACCGGCTCGCCCGCGAGCGGCTCGGGCTGCCCGACGGCTTCGAGGGCAATGCCCAGTCGTACCGCATCGTCACCAGCACCCAGGTGCGCGGCGCCGCCATCGGGCTCGACCTGACCGCGGCGGTGCGGGCGGCGCTGCTGAAGTACCCGTGGACCCGCCGCACCCACCCCGACCCGCACCCGATGCACCTGCACCCGACGCCGCGCGGCGCCGGGGGAGACCCCGAGGTCGGCTCCGCGAAGTTCGGCGCGTATGTCACCGAGCTCGCCGACCTGCGCCAGGCCCGCGCCCCGTTCGCCGGTCGGCTCGCCGACTGGCAGCAGACCGTCGAGGCGTCGGTGATGGACATCGCCGACGACATCGCCTACGCCATCCACGATCTCGAGGACTTTCACCGCGTCGGGGTGCTGCAGCAGGGCTCCGTCGCCGCGGAGCTGGTCGCCTGGCAGCGCGACGCGGCCGGCCTGCGCTCCCTCGGCGACATGCAGCTGCGCGCGAGCGTCCGCCGGCCCGGCCGTTCGGTGGAGCAGCTGCGCCGCGAGCTGCACCGCAAGGACGGCTGGATCTGCGACGACGACGCGTTCGCCGCCGCCGTCGAGCACGTGCGGGCCGAGCTCGCCGACGGGCTGCTCGCCGCGCCGTTCGACGGCTCCATCGACGCCGAGCAGGCGGTGGCGCGGTTCTCGGCCCGCTGGACCCGCCGGCTCATCGACGCCGTGCACGTGCGCCCCGACCCGCCGGTGCGCTCCGGCCACGTGCTGCTGGCCCAGGCGCAGTGGCACGAGGTGCAGGTGCTCAAGCTGATCCACCACCGATTCGTGCTCGAACGCCCCGACCTGGCCCTGCACCAGCGCGGCCAGGCGGGGCTGCTCGCCGCGCTCGTCGAGGCGCTGCACTCCTGGCTCGCCGACCCCGGGGAGGAGGCGCGGCTGCCCCGCCGGCTGCACGACCTGGTCGAGCTCGCCGAGGCGGAGACCGAGACCCTCACCCCGGCCGACTACGGCCTGGAGACCCTCGACGTGGCGGCGATGGCCCGCGGCCGGGCGATCGTCGACTTCGTCGCCGCGCTCACCGACGGCCAGGCGGTCGGGCTGCTGGAGGCCCTGTCCGGCCGCTCCCGGCAGCTGTGGACGGACGCTTTCGTATTGTGAGCGGCATGCTGACCCTCCGCCCGATGACCCAGGCCGAGTTCGATGCCCTGCTGCCCATCCTCAACCGGGAGTACGCCGAGGAGTCGGTCCGCGCCGGCCGCGACCACCCGGACACGGCGCTCGCCAACGTCGAGGCGATGATGGCCGGGCTGCTGCCCGACGGTGTCGGCACCGCCGGACACCTGATCTTCGCCGGCGAGGTCGACGGCGCCGTGGCCGGGCACATCTGGCTCGGGCTGCCGGACGAGAAGCGGCCGCAGGCGTGGGTGTACGAGGTGCAGGTCGCCGCCGCCCACCGGGGCAAGGGCTACGGCCGGGCGCTCATGCTCGCCGCCGAGGAGGAGCTCAAGGCCCGCGGGGTGACGCGACTGGGGCTCAACGTCTTCGGCCCGAACACGGTCGCCCGCGGGCTCTACGAGAGCCTCGGCTACGAGACCGCCTCCGTGCAGATGTCGAAAGAACTGGCATAGGGGCCTGGTCCGGGACCCGATCCTCATCGCCGCGCGCAAGGCCGACGAGGCGCTGCCGGCACGCTCGGTAGGTTGAGCCGGTGATCTCGGATTTCGCGTCCCTCGGCACCCGCGACCTGTACCGCCTGCTGAAGCTGCGCTGCGACGTGTTCGTCGTGGAGCAGCACTGCGCCTATCCGGAGCTTGACGGGCGCGACGACGAGCCGGGCACGCTGCACCTGTGGCTGGACGCGCCGGACGGCTCGATCGCGGCCTGCCTGCGGATCCTCGACGAGCCCGGCGGCGGGGCGCGCATCGGTCGCGTCGTCACCGCCGCGGCCCACCGCGGCCGGGGCCTGGCCGGCAAGCTGCTCGCCGAGGCGCTGGAGCGCATCGGCCCGGGCCGCGACGTGGTGCTCGACGCGCAGACGACCGCGACCGGCGTCTACGAGCGGTTCGGGTTCACCGTGTGCGGCCCGGCGTTCGACGACGAGGGCATCGAGCATGTGCCGATGCGCCGCCCGGCGGCGTAGCGGGCTGCTCGATGCCCCAGGCGAATGCGCTGTCCTTCGTGCGCTTCGCCCCGTCGCGTCAGGTCGTCACTCCTTCGGATCGAGCCTGATCGAGAGCGAGTTCACGCAGTGGCGCGTGTTCTTCGCCGTCATCCGCTCGCCGCGGAACACGTGGCCGAGGTGCGAGTCACAGCGCGCGCAGCGGATCTCGGTGCGCACCATGCCGTGGGAGCGGTCCTCGATCTCTTTGACGGTGCCGGGGATGGCGTCGTCGAACGAGGGCCAGCCGCAGTGCGAGTCGAACTTGGCGCCGCTTTCGAACAGCTGCTCACCGCAGGCACGGCAGCGGTACACGCCGTCGGTCTTGGTGTTGACATACTCCCCGCTCCACGGAGCCTCGGTCCCGGCGAGGCGCAGCACCCGGAACTCGTCCGGGGAAAGCCGCACCCGCCACTCCGCGTCGGTCGTGGGCAGGCTGACAAGTGGCTCGGTCATGCCTTAACGGTAGGCCGCCCCCCGCACCCCGACCATTACGGCCCAAGAACGCCCGCCGCCTCGTGTGACCGTCGCGGGGCGGTCCGGCGGCGTAAGGTCCTTGGCATGGCCGATGCGCTGGAGATCGAGGTCGCGGGGCGGGCGGTACGGCTCAGCAGCCCGGAGCGGATCGTGTTCCCCGAGCGGGGGTACACCAAGCGGGACGTGTTCGAGTACTACCTGGCCGTCGGGGACGGGATCATGCGCGCCCTCGGCAACCGGCCGACGACGCTGCAGCGTTTCCCCGAGGGCATCGGCGGCGAGGCGTTCTTCCAGAAGCGGGTGCCGACCCGCGGGGTACCGCCGTGGATCGAAACCGCGAAGATCGCCTTTCCCAGCGGGCGCAAGGCCGACGAGCTGTGCCCGGCCGACCTCGCGCACGTCGCGTGGGCCGCGCAGATGGGCACCATCGTGTTCCACCCCTGGCCGGTGCGCCGCGACCACGTCGACCACCCCGACGAGCTGCGCATCGACCTCGACCCGCAGCCCGGCACCGACTTCGCCGATGCCGCGGTCGTGGCCGGCGAGCTCAAGGCGGTCCTGGACGAGCTGGGCCTCATCGGCTGGCCGAAGACCTCCGGTGGGCGGGGCGTCCACGTGTACGTCAGGATTCAGCCCAAGTGGACGTTCGTCGAGGCCAGGCGTGCGGTGATCGCGCTGGCTCGCGAGCTGGAGCGCCGCCGCCCCGACCTGGTGACCACGAAGTGGTGGAAGGAGGAGCGCGGGGAGCGGGTGTTCGTGGACTTCAACCAGATGGCGCGCGACCGCACGATCGCGTGCGCCTACTCGCTGCGCGCCAACCCGAGGGCGACCGCGTCGACTCCGCTACGGTGGGACGAGCTCCCGGACGTCGAGCCGGACGACTTCGACCTGCGTACGGTGCCGGCCCGCGTCGCCGCCACCGGCGATCCCCACGCCGGCATCGACGACGTGGCGCACGACATCACCGAACTCCTGGAATGGTCGGAGCGCGACGCCGCCAACGGCGAGGGCGACATGCCGTATCCGCCGGAATATCCCAAGATGGAGGGCGAGCCCATGCGCGTCCAGCCCAGCCGCGCGAAGAAGCCTGCCTCCTGACGCGACCCACGCCATGCGCGGCGCCAGACCCGGCTGGCCTGGCGCGGGCGCGACCCCGGCTCCGTCAGGCCCCGGCCGCTCGATCGGGGGCCGGGGCGTGGCGGTGCGTTACTTCTCGCAGGCTGTGCCGGCCGGGGGGACCTTCAGGTCGATCAGGTAGCGGTTGACCACGTCGATGATGCAGCCCGTCTGGGGATAAGCGGTGTGGCCCTCGCCCTTCCAGGTGACCAGGGTGCCGACGCCCAGCATCTTGGCCAGGGCGGGGGCCTGCTCGTACGGAGTCGCGGGGTCGCCCAACGTGCCGATCACGATGATGGGGGCGGAGCCCGTCGCGGGTCCCGTGGGGTAGGGGTCGCGCTTGCCGGGCCACTGGGCGCAGATCAGGTTCAGGGCCAGGGCGCCGCCGAACAGCGGGTATTTCGCGCGCCACTGGCTCTGCAGGGCGCGGGACTGCTCGACCGTCGGGGTGTCATCGCTGTCGGCGCAGCCGACCGCCGAGTTGGCGTCGAACATGTTCGTGTAATGGCCGTCGTCGTCGCGCCCGGTGTAGGCGTCGGCCAGCTGGAACAGCTTGTCGGGCTTGCCGTTGCGCAGGTCCTGCATCGCCTGGGCCAGCATGCGCCACGACGACTCGCTGTACAGCGACGAGACCACCGCCGTGAACACCCACCCGGCGCTCGCCTTGCGGCCCCTGCCCTGGACGGGGGCGGTGCGCGAGTCGGCGATCGCCTTCATGACCACGGCGCGGGCGTCGGGACCGATCGGGCAGCTGGTCGGGTTGTTCGAGCACCACGTGTTGAAGTTGGAGAACGCCAGCTCGAAGCCGGCCGCCTGACTCTGCGCCGACTGCTGCATCGACTGCTTCGGGTCGACGGCGCCGTCGAGCACCAGCGCCCGCACGTTCTTCGGGAACAGCTGGGCGTAGACGGCGCCGAGCAGCGTGCCGTAGCTATACCCGAGGTAGGTCAGCTGCCGCTCGCCGACCGCGGCGCGCAACGCGTCGATGTCCCGGGCGGCCTGCTCGGTGGAGAACAGCGGCAGCTTGTCGCCATACTTCTCGCCGCAGGACTGCGCCAGCTTCCGGGCCAGCGCCACGGTCTGCTGGAAGCCCTGGTCGCTGACCGGGTCGGGGTCGATGCCGAAGTTCTGGTCGAGGTCGGCGTCGGAGAAGCACCTGACCGGCGACGAGCGGCCCACGCCACGCGGGTCGAAGCCGATGATGTCGAAGCGGCGCGTGATCTCGGCCGGCAGGTAGACGGACCGGTAGACGCCATACTCGAAGCCGGAGCCGCCGGGGCCGCCCGGGTTGATGAACAGCGAGCCGACCCGGTCGCGCTGGGTCGAGGACCGGCCGCGGACCAGGGCGATGTCGAACGTGCCGGAGTCCTTCGGGTGCGCCCAGTCCTGCGGGACCTTGACGGTGGCGCAGCTGAAGGTGACGTTCTGCGGCGGGGTCGACAAGATGCCCTTATACGCGTCCGGGCACGGCTTCCAGTCGGCCGGCGGGATGTCGAGGCCGCCCGACCGGGTCACGGGGCCCGAAGGCGCCGCGGACGGGGTGCCCAGCGCGCGGCCGGACGTCGGCGTGGTGAACTGCGGGGGATTGGTGCAGCCGGCGAGCAGGGCGGCGACGAGCAGCAGGGGAGCGAACCGGCGGGCGCGCCCGATCTTCGGCAGCGTCACGGCCGGCCCGCCAGCACCGACTCGACGTCGAAGCGCAGCGGGCGATCGAGCTGCTCGTAGGTGCAGGATCGCGGGTCCCGGTCGGGCCGCCAGCGCTTGAACTGGGCGGTGTGGCGGAACCGATCGCCCTCCATCGCGTCATAGCCGACCTCGACGACCAGCTCGGGCCGCAGCGGCACGAACGAAAGGTCCTTCTTGCCGGTCCACCGGCTCACCCCGCCGGGCAGCCGGGTGGCCGCGCCGCTGGCCGGCACCGACTCGAGGCTCTCCGCGGCGCTGCCGGGGGCGAGACCGGCCCAGTTCCACGGGTGGTCGACGACGCCCTCGCGATACTGCGCGAGCTCCTCGACCAGCTCGGCGCGGCGCTCGCGGGTGAACGACGCGGCGACACCGACGTGGTGCAGGCGCCCCTCGTCGTCATACAGGCCCAGCAGCAGCGATCCCACGATCGGCCCGTCCTTGTGCCAGCGGAAACCGGCCACCACGACGTCCGCCGTCCGGGAGTGTTTGATCTTGTACATCGTGCGCTTCCCCGGCTCGTAGACGCCCTCGGCCGGCTTGGCGATGACCCCGTCGAGCCCGGCGCCCTCGAAGCGCTCGAACCAGTCCCGCGCCACCTCGACGTCGGTCGTCACGGGCGTGACGTGCACGGGTGGCTTGACCCCATCGAGCGCCTCGACCAGCCGGGCCCGGCGCTGGGCGTAGCCCTGCCCGACGAGCGCCTCGTCGTCGATGGCCAGCAGGTCGAACGCCACGAACGAGGCCGGTGTCTGCTCGGCGAGCAGCCGCACCCGGGAGGCGGCCGGGTGGATGCGCTGGCCGAGCAGCTCGAAGTCGAGCCGCGGCGCTCCCGTATCGCGCCGGATCACGATGATCTCCCCGTCGACGACGCAGCGGGCGGGCAGCTGGGCCCGCACCTGCTCGACGACCTCGGGAAAATACCTGGTCAGGGTCTTGCCGCCACGGCTGGCGAGCTCGACCTCGTCGCCGTCGCGGAACACGATGCAGCGGAACCCGTCCCACTTCGGCTCGTAGCTCATGCCGGGCGCGCTGGGCAGGCTGGGAATGCTCTTGGCGAGCATCGGCTCGACTGGCGGCAGGACTGGCAGCTCCACGTGGCCCAGTCAACCACACAGGTACGACAACTTTTCCGAACCGGATTCAGAAGCGCGCGAACGACCGGATCGGCATCCGCGGCCCGAATCGGGGCGCGCCGATCCCGGCGGCGCCGATCAGCGCGCAGACCCGCCCCCGGTGCGGCGCGAACGGCGCCAGAAGCTCGAGCATGTGCTCGTCGGTGCCGCGGGCCGCCCCGGTCAGCGCGAACGCCACGTTGTTCTTGATGTTGTAGTCGCCGACGGAGACCACGTCGGCGTCGCCGTACGCGGCCCGGGTCACCTCGGCCGCCGTCCACGGCCCGATGCCGGGGATGCTCACCAGCCGCGCCGTGCAGGCGGCCGCGTCCGCGGACCGCTCCAGCGCCGCCGCCTGCGCGGCCGCCCGGCGCAGCGTCTCGGCCCGCTTCTGCTCGATGCCGAACGGGTGAAAGGCCCAGTACGGCGTGGCGGCGAGGACCTCCGGCTCGGGCGGCAGCAGCAGCCCCTCCCGCGGCCCGGGCGCCGGCTGCGAGAGCTTCCGCAGCATTCGCACGTATCCGTGGTGGGCCTCCTTGCCGCTCACCTTCTGCCCGAGGATCGCCGGCACCAGATGGTGGAAGACCCGCCCGGTCGCGCCGATGCGCAGCCCGGCGTGCTCCCGGGCGAGCCGGGCGACGAGCGGGTGCTGCCGGGACAGCTCGGCGAAGCCGGTGACGTCGTCGCGCAGCCCGGCGATCGCGTCGGCCCGTGCCAGGAGCCAGTCCGCCCCCGGGCCGTACGCCTCGAAGGAGAGCTCGTCGCCACCGAGCACGAGCCGCAGCGTGCCCGGGCCGTCGGGGGTGCGGGTCGCGAACCAGCACGAGTGGGGCGAGATCGACAGCGTCGGGTCACCCTGGATCAGCGCCAGGCCGCGCATGGTCCGGGCCAGGTCGTAACGCGGCGGGACCTTCACGCCGCGACCCGGGACAGGGCGCGGTGCAGCAGCCGGGAGTCGCCGAGCATGGCGCGCAGCTTACGCTCCAGCCCGGCGATCGGCACCAGGTTCTGCGGCGCCCGCGGGTCCTTGTACGCCTGCGACGCGAACCGCGGCAGCGTCACCGCCGACAGGTGCGCGAGCGCGACGGCACCGGCGTGGGTCAGGTCGGCCGAGCACTCCGCCCGCACGATCCCGGACCACGGCGCCCCGGCCGGGCCGGGCAGCCGCAGGTACCACGCGAAACGGTTCCACGACGTGCCCAGCAGGAACACGGGCGTGCGCTGCCCGCCGCGCAGCGCGGTCACCACTTCGGTGAGGCCGGCCGGGAGGTACTCCACCCGGTGGGTCTTGATGTAGCCCAGCGCCCGGGGCAGGTGCACGCGCTCCTGCAGCGGCCCGTCGACGATGAGCAGGTCGCCGTCGGCCCGCTCCTCGTTCGACACGCCCACCTCCAGGGCGCGCATGTGCCGCTGCACGCCCAGCGCGAGGTCCTTCGGCTCGCCACGGGAGACCCGCCGGCCGGGGTAGCGGATGTTGCCCGCCACGATCGGCGGCAGGTCCTCGACGGGCGTGAACAGCCCCCGCTCGATCCGCGTGGTGGCCACCTGCGCCACGCCGCGGCCGAGCTCGCAGCGCACCACCCCGGCGGCGTAGGAGGCCGCGACCCCCGGGTGGGTCGTGCCGGCGTCGTCGGTGATCCAGACCCGGGCGTCGATGCGCTGCACCCCGTCGACGATGAGCACGGTCCCGGGCGGGTCGAGGCCCGCCGGCGGGTCGACCGGGCGCCAGGCGTCCGCGGGCAGCTCGACGTCGGGCTGGAGCTGGGCGCTGCTCTGCGCCTGCGGCCCGGAGGCCTCGGCCGCCTCGAACGACAGCCCGTAGGCCGGGTCCCACGCGTCGACGTGGAGCTTCACAACCCCACCCGCTCGATGCGGGCGGTCCGGGCGTCGCGGCGCACCTCGAAGCGCACCGGTATCCGCTCGGCGAGCGCCCCGACGTGGGTGACGACGCCGACCATGCGGTCGCCGCGGGCGGCGAGGTTCTCCAGCGTCACCGCGACCGTGTCCAGCGTGGACGCGTCGAGGGTGCCGAAGCCCTCGTCGAGCACGATCGACTCGAGGCTCGCCGACGCCGCCGACATGCCGGCGAGCTGCTCGGACAGGGCGAGCGCGAGCGCGAGGGAGGCCTGGAACGTCTCGCCGCCGGACAGCGTGCGTACCACACGGCGCAGCCCGGCGTCGTGGTGGTCAACGACGTAGAACTCGCCCTTGTCGTGGCCGAGGTCGTACTGGCCGCCGGAGAGCTCCCGCAGGGTCCGCGACGCGCCCTCGACGAGGGTGTCGAGGGCCTCGGCGAGCAGCCACCGCTCGAACCGGTCGGCCCGCAGGTGCTGGGCGAGGGCCTTGGCGACCTGGCCGTCCCGGGCGATCGCGTCGCGCTGGGCGCGCAGCCGCTCGGCGTCGGCGCGCCGCTCCTCGATGCGCCGCCGCGCCGCCTCCGCGCGCTCGACGGCGACCGCCGCCTCCCGTGCCGGGTCCCCACCCGGCGCCGCCAGCCCGGCCCCGGTGAACAGCGCGGCGAGCTCATCGCGCACGCCGGCGGCGCGCCGCTCGGCCCCGTGGACCTCGTCGAGCGCGGCCGGCCGCCCGGCGCGGCGGCGGCCCGTCTCGCCGGTGGCCCAGCCGTGCAGCGTCGCCCAGGCATCGGCGAGGTCGTCGCGGTTGGCCGGCGGCGGCCCGAACGCGGCGAGGCCGTCGCGGGCGGTGTCGAAGGAGCGCCACGCGGCCCCCAGCCGCTCATCGGCCCGGTCGGCGTCGCCGGCGGCGGTACGGTGCGCCTCGCGGGCCTTGCGCACCTCGGCGCCGGCGTTCTCCAGGCCCTTGGTGAGCCGGGCGATGCCGTCGAGGTCGCGCTGCAGCGCCTCGGGCGGGGCAGTGCCCTCCAGCTCGGCGTCCAGGGCGACCATGCGCTGCTCCACCTGCTGCGCGTGGGCGCGGGCGGTGGCGAGGTTCCGGTCGAGGTCGCGTAGCGTCCGGTCGCGCTCCTCCACGGTCCGGTCCGCGGCGTTGCTGCGCTTGCGGGCCAGTTCACCGACGGCCTTGGCCGCGACCACGGCCGGCTCGTGCGGCAGATCGGGCAGGTCGTGGACGGTCTGGGTGCACACGGGGCACGCCTCGCCGGCCCGCAGCTGCGGGCGCAGGGCCGCGGCCTGGTCGACGGCCATCGCGGCGTTGTACGCCTCGAAGGCCGCCTCCAATGCCCGCTTGGCCGCCGCAGCCTCGGTCCGGGCCGTCTCCACGGACCGCGCGGCCCGGTCGTGCTCCTCGGAGGCCGAGGCGACCCGATCGTGGACCGCGGTGGCCTCCGTGGCCAGGCGTGCCCGCTCGGCGTGCCGGTCGAGCAGTCGGCGCAGCGCGGTCACGTCGCCGGCGGCCTGCAGCTCGCCGCGCAGCTTCTCCTCGCGCTCCTCGGCGGCCCGGGCGTCCTCCACCGCCCCGGCGACGGCGGCGCGCGCGGCCGCGGCCGCCGCGGCCAGCCCGGCCGCCTCGGCGGGCACCGTGACCGCGCCGAGCCGGTCGATCTCCACGTCGAGAGTGGCCAGCGCGGTCGTGGCCTGCCCGGCGAGGCGGCCGGCCTCCTCCAGCCGGGGTGCGATCGCGTCGACGGCCCCGGCGACGCGGCGCAGCGCCTCGACCCGCGCGGCCGCCGCGGTCAGCGCCGCTTCGTCGACGTCGGACAGCACGGCGAGCTGCTCATCGAGCACCTTGAGCTTGGCCTCGGCGGCGGAGCCCTCGGCCGCGGCCCGCTCCCGGATCCGCCCGTACACGTCCAGGCCGAGCAGGTTGACCAGGATCTTCTGCCGCTCGGCCGGCTTCGCGTGCAGGAACGCGGCGAACTCGCCCTGCGGGAGCACCACGCACTTGGTGAACTGCTCATACGGCAGCCCGACGACGGTCAGCACCGCCTCGTCGACCTCGCCGGGGGTGCCGGCCAGCACCTCGGCGACGTCGTCGGCGTCGAGGCCGTGCTCCAGCTTCGACAGGTCCAGCTCGGGCGCGAGCGCCTCCAGCCCGGCGTGCTTGGTGGTGACGGCGCCCTTGGCGTCGCGGCGCACCACCCGGGACAGCACGTAGCGCACCCCGGCGGACTCGAACACCAGCCGCACCCGAGCCTCGGCGGCCGACGGGGCGAGCGCGTTGGCGATCGCGCGCCGGTCGCCCCAGCGCGGGACCGTGCCGTACAACGCGAAACAGATCGCGTCGAGGACCGTGGACTTGCCGGAACCGGTCGGCCCGACGAGCGCGAAGAAGTCCGTGTCGGTGAAGTCCACGGTGGTCGGCTCGCGGAACACGGTGAACCCGTCCAGATCCAGCCGGATCGGCCTCATGAGTTGATCACCTCGTCGTGTAGCCGGTGGAACAGGGCCTCGGTCGCCTCGTCGGCGTGTCCGCGCTGGGTGAGGTAGTCGGCGAACAGCTCCCCGGCGGAGCGCCCGGCCCGCGCCCGCTCGGGCTTCTCGCCGGCGCCGGGACCGGGCAGCAGCTTGGGGTCGATACGGACCTCGAGCGCCTTCGGCAGTAGCTGCTGGACCTCCTCGCGCAGCCCGGCGCGGGGCGCCTCCTGGACGTACACCCGCAGCCACGCCTCGCCGGTGTCCAGTGTGGACAGCTGGGCGAGGGTGCCGCGGACGGTGCGCAGCGGCGTCGCGACCGGCAGCGGGACCTCCCGCACCCGCGCCGCGGTCGCGGCGGTCACGTCGACGACGCTCGCGGTCACGAGGTTCTCCTCCTCGCCGAAGTCGATCGGCAGCGGGCTCCCGCTGTAGCGGATCGGGCACGGCCCGTTGACCTGCTGGGCGCGGTGCAGGTGGCCGAGGGCCGCGTAATGCACCGAGGACGGGAAGACGCTGGCCGGCACCGCATAGCCCATGATGGTGTGCGCCTCCCGCTCGCCGCCGCCCATGGTGGCGCCGATGACCGTCAGGTGCGCGGTGAGAAGGTTGACGGTGCCGCCGCCGAAGCCCTGCGCGAGCCGGCTGATGAGCTCGCCGATGTGGTGGGCGTACGACTGTGTGATCTCGGCGGCGGAGAGCTCGAACATCTCGCTGGCGCGCACCGCGTACCGCTGGGACAGGAACGGCAGCGCGACCAGGCGCCACTCCTCCCCGCCCCGGGTCGTGCCGGACAGCAGGTGATCCTCGGGCTTGCCGATCGCGCCGCGGATCGTGATCCCGGCGGCGTCGGCCCACGGGCGCAGCGCGTCGAGGGCGTTGCCGTTGTCGTGGTTGCCGCCGATGACGACGACCTCGGCGCCGCTGCGGCGCAGCGCGGACAGCCCGCGGGTGACGATCCGGGTCGAGTCGGCGGTCGGGGTGGCGGTGTCGTAGAGGTCACCGGCGACGATCACCAGATCGGGCCGCTCGGCCTTGGCGACGTCGACGAGCCCGTTGATCGCCGCGATGTGGTCGGCCGCCCGCGACTGTCCCTTGAGGACCTTTCCGACGTGCCAGTCCGAGGTGTGGAGGATGCGCAAGCCGGCTCCTTGTCTAGCGCGGGACGTCTTCAGAACGGGATGTCGTCGTCGGACACGCCGCCGGCGCCGACCCGCGCCACGACCGCGAACGGGTCGCTGGACTGCACGATCGAGCGCAGCGTCGCGCTGGGCGGGGCGCCGGCCTCGGCGGGCCGGGTCGCCCACGACGGGAACGGGAACTCGATGCACAGCGGCACCGGGATCTCCGGCTGCGACACGAACATGGTGCCGGGCTTGGCCAGCAGCGCGCGCTGGCGCTGCGCGGGCGGGAGGAAGCCGTACTCCGGGCGGGCAGCCTCGGCCGGGTCGAGCCGCCCGACGACCCGGATCGCCGAGTTGGCCACGATGCGCCGCTCCACCTCGCTGGCGGTCTGCTGCGCGCCGATGAGCACGACACCGAGGGAGCGGCCCCGCTCGGCGATGTCGAGCAGCACCTCCTTGATCGGGCTGGTGCCCTCCCGTGGCGCGTACTTGTTCAGCTCGTCGAGGACGACGAACAGCAGCGGCTTGGCGGTGCCGGCCTTCTCCTTGCGCTCGAACTCGGTGCGCAGCGTCACGCCGACGACGAAGCGCTGCGCCCGGTCGGGCAGGTTGTGCAGGTCGACGACGGTCACCTGAGCGGACTCGGCGGTGTTGATCTGGTGCGGCTTGCGCGTCGCGAGGTCGCCGCGGATGAGCCGGGACAGGTCCTTCTTGCTGCCGATGAGCCGCCGGGCGAACGCGTTGACGGTGCCCAGGCCGACCGCGCTGCCGGCCCACTGCCCGCGGGTGGCGTCGTCGTTGAGCTGCTCGACGAGGTGGTCGACCAGGTCGGCGTAGGAGTTGAGCCGGGTGCCGTCGATCGCGACGCCACCCTCGGCCGGCTGGGCGACCCGCGCCAGGTGCGCGGTCACCGAGTGCACCACCATCGTGTACTGCTGGCGCTCGTCGTCGGCGTCGGCGAACACGTAGGGCAGCAGCCGGTCGGCGCAGAACTCCGCCAGGGTCCAGTAGAACGCGTCGACGCCGGTGAGGCGGCTGCTCACGTCGGGGGTGCCGGAGGAGTCCCCGGCGCGCGGCGGCGCGTAGACGCGCACGTCAGGGAACGGGCCCGCGGCCAGGCCGAGCCGGGCATAGGCGTCTACGGTGGCCGCGTCGAGCCGGGCGTTGGGGTGGTCGAGGAACAGCAGGTCCTCGCCCTTGACGTTGAAGATCAGCGCGCGAGTGTTGGCGGTCTCCCCGGCGCCGCCGAGCACGCCGGAGCGGAACACGGAGTACAGCAGGAAGGTGGCGAAGCTGGTCTTCGTCGCCACGCCGGAGATGCCGGAGATCGACACGTGCGCGCCCCGGGAGCCGTCGAGGAAGTCGGCGTTGAGGAACATGGGCGCGCCGTCGCGGCCGAAGCCCATCGGGATCGTGCGCTCCATCCGGTCGAAGTACAGCGCGCCGGCCCTGGCGTCGCCCTGCGCGCGGTGCACCACCGCGCCGGGGGCCGGCGGCACGTACACCTCGGGGTCGACTCGGGTGGTGGTGATCTCGGCGGCCTCCTGGATCGTCGCCGGGAGGGTGCCGTCGGCGACGAGGAAGACGTCGGAGTCGAACGCCACGCCTTCGTGCCGGGCGCGCACGGCGGTTACCACCCCGGCGATGGTCACCGGGTCGCGCTCGGGAAGGTCACGCTTCGTGACGACGACGTCATCGAGCTGGAGGTAGGCGCCGTCCTCGACGGCGACCCAGAAGGTCAGCGGGGTCGCGTCGGCGGTGCCGAGCACACGCCCGACGACGGGCCCGCCCGGTGTGGGCGCGGATTCGTCCGCCATGGTGTCGACCCCCAGTACATGTGTTCGCCTGTGCATCGTGCCTCACCGTCGGCCGTGGGTCGAAGGCACCACGCCAGCGGTGGGCAGGTGAGTGTCCGATTCATGGCTCGGAATCGGGTGAAAACGGGGTATAACCCACGGTTATTCACAGGTTCCGGGCGGTTGTCCACAGGCTTGTGGACGATGCTGTGGATCGATGGCTTACCGGCTGTACCGCAGCAGAAGCAGGCCCTCCGCGAGGAGTGCGTGACGCAGCGTGAGCGCCTGCGGCATGTCGATCGGCGGCCCGGCGGTGATCCGGCCGGCGCCCGGCCCGGCCAGCAGCGGCGAGAGGGTCAGGCACAGCTCGTCGACGAGCCCGGCCGCGGTCAGCGACCCGAAGAGCTGCGGTCCGCCCTCGCTGAGGATTTGCCGCAGCCCGCGCTCGTGCAGCAGCGCGACGGCGGCGGGGAGGTCGACCTGGTCGTCGCCGGCCACGACGATGTCGGCGACCGCGGCGAGTGGGCCCGGCTCGGCGGCGGCCCGGGTGACGATGATCGGGCGCACCGGGGCGTCGGCGAGGGCCTCGTGCGCCGGGTCGAGGTCGCAGCGGGCGGAGACCACGACGAGGGTCGGATACTCGCTCATGCCGTGCGCGACCCGCCAGGCCCGCCGCCCGGCATCCAGCCGCAGGGCGTGGTAGCCCTCCTCGCGCAGCGTTCCGGCCCCGACCACCAGCGCGTCGCACAGCATCCGCAGGATGCCGAAGACGCGCTTGTCCGCAGGCCCGGACAGCGGCTCGCTGCGGCCGTCCACGTGCCCGGCGCCGTCGAGGCTGGACACGAAGTTCAGCCGCAGCCACGGGTCGGGCGGCGTGCGGTAGAGCTCGGCGAGGTCGGGTAGCTCATCTGGGGAGGGCCGCAGCAGCTGCACCCGACGACCTTACTCGCCGGGCGGACCCGTGACCGGTGGCGTCGGTCTCGGCGGCCGGTGCTGGCAGTCGCACCAGCTCCCGCCGCGGCACTCGGCATGCCGTTTGTCGCGGCACGCTTGACAGATCACAGTTTCAGGCTGCGCCGCCGGGCCTGTCCGGTCAACAATGTCTGCACCATGGCTCGCATGATCTATCAGCTGCGCATCGCGCTGGACGGCGTGGACCCGCCGGTCTGGCGCCGCATCCTCGTGCCCGGCGCCTTCACCCTCGACCGCCTGCACCGGGTGATCCAGTTCGCGATGGGCTGGAGCGACCGCCACCTGCACGTGTTCGACATCGACGGCGTGCAGTACGGCGTGCCCGACCCCGATGGCCTGCTCGAGGTCCGCGACGAGCTGGACACCCGCCTGGACATGGTGGCGGGCAAGGGCACCCGGCTGCGGTACACCTACGACTTCGGCGACTGGTGGGAGCACGACGTCGCGATCGAGGACGTGGTGCCCGCCGACCCCGACATCCGCTACCCGATGTGCACCGGCGGCGAGCGCGCCTGCCCGCCCGACGATGTCGGCGGCCCGGAGGGCTACCGCGACTTCCTGACCGCTTACGTCGACCCGGCTCACCCCGACCACCTCGCGATGCGCGTGTGGCTCGGCCGCGCCTTCGATCCGGCCGCCTTCGACCCTGCCCCGCCGACGACGCTGCTGCGCCGGATGACCTGATCGGGGTCTGATCGCGGCCTGATCGGGAAAGACTTTTCCCGCTGTCCTGGACCGCTGCCCGGCCGGATCGGGCCGCTGCCCGGCCGGACCGCCGCTGCCGCCGGACCGCCGCCAGGCCATCGCTGGGGCGGTGCCGTATCGCCGGGCCGCCGCCGGGCCGCTGCCGGACTGCCGCCGGGCCGCTGCCGGGCTAGCGCTGGGGGCGGTGCAGGACTGCCGGCGCGCCGGACTGCCGCCGCGCCGGACCGCCGCCGCGCAGGGGCGGTCCCGCTGTCCGGGCCCGCGGACAAGCGCGTCTTGCGGATGCTGTGCGAGCTGGTGGTCGGTACCGGGACAACGGGACCGCCGCCGCGCCGGGGCGGTGCCGAGGGCTGCCGTATCGCCGGACCCACCGGGCGGGGCCGGGACCGCTGCCGTACCGCGTCGCCGCAGTGCTGGACCGCTTCGGGCCGCCGGGCCGCCGCCGTGATCGATGATCGTTTGGGGCGGCGCTGGCCCCGCGGCTGCGATCCGCGTCGACCGGCATCATGTTCGCCGTGATCACGGAGTGAAAATGCACAAAAAAGCGGCACGTTCACTCCGTGATCATGACGAACCCCGCGCATCGTGGACGCCGGGCGCATGACCACGGAGACCTTGCTCGCGCGGAATGTGGCGGAATCAAGCGAGCGCCACGTCGCCCTCGGCGCCAAAGTCACCATGTGTGATGGTGCAAAAGGGTATATAGCGCGATAAGGACGGATCAAAAAGTCCCGCGATAACGAAATGGGAACGCTCCCATTACCCTATTGACACGGCGGCCGTTCGCGGTCCAGGCTCATGGGAGCGCTCCCGTGGCTGTGGCAGGTGACACATCCCGCAGTCGCGGGGGCCATCAGTTCGCATGTCCGCCATACCCCGGCGGGGCTTCACCCTGCCCGCCGGCACGCATCAAGCACCCCCACGCCGAACACCGCATCACGACCTGTTGAGAGGGATCAGGATGAGCTTCACCCCGCGTCGCGTGCGATCCGTCGCCGCGGCCGCGCTGACCGTCGGGCTCGCCCTCGGCATCGGCGCCTGCAGTGCCAAGAAGGACGGCGGTTCCGGCGGCAGCGCCGGCGGCTCGGTCAGGATCTCGCTGTCCTACTTCGGCTCGCCCGGCTTCACCCAGGCGGTCAAGGACTTCGAGGCAGCCAACCCGGACATCAAGGTTGACGTCAAGAACGAGGGCCAGACCAAGGACTTCACGCCGAAGCTGGCCCAGCAGCTCTCGGCCGGCAGCGGCGCGAGCGACGTGGTCATGCTCGAAGAGGGCATGCTGCTGCAATACCTGAAGGACAACAAGTCGTTCGCCAACCTGCTCGACCTCGGCGCCTCCTCGCTGCAGGACGAGTACCTGGCGTTCAAGTGGAAGAACGCGTTCACCGCGGACGGCAAGAAGCTCGTCGCCCTCGGCACCGACGTCGGCCCCCTCGCGATGTGCTACCGCACCGACCTGTTCCAGAAGGCCGGCCTGCCCACCAGCCGCGACGAGGTCAGCAAGCTGTGGCCCACGTGGGCGGACTACATCAAGCAGGGCGAGGCCTTCAAGGCGAAGAACACCGGCGCGGCCTGGATCGACTCGGCGACGTCGATCATGCAGCCGTACATCATGCAGAACGGCGACACCTGGTTCTACGACAAGAGCGACAAGTACATCGGTGACACCAACCTGGCCGTGCGCAAGGCCTACGACCTGGGCATGGACATGGCCGGCAAGGGCCTGACCGCCAAGCTGCAGCGCTGGCAGGCGGACTGGGACGCCGCATTCAAGAACGCCGCGTTCGCGACCGTGCCGTGCCCGCCGTGGTACACCGGCGTGATCAAGGAGCGCGCCGGCGATGGCGGCAAGGACAAGTGGGACATCGCCACCATCCCCGGCAAGGGCGGCAACTGGGGCGGCTCCTACCTGGCCATCCCGGCGCAGAGCAAGAACAAGAAGGCCGCGTTCGAGCTCGTCAAGTTCCTGACCGGCAAGCAGGGCGGTCTGGACGCGTTCAAGGAGGCGGGCCCGCTGCCGTCGTCGGTCTCGGCCCTGGCCGATCCGTCGCTGACCGGTGCCACCAACGACTACTTCAACAACGCCCCGGTCGGCCAGATCTACGCCGGCGCGGCGAAGGAGCTCAAGCCGATCTACCTGGGCCCGAAGCACCAGGCCCTGTGGGAGAACGCGTTCGAGCCGGCCATGCAGGCCGCTGAGCAGGGCAAGCTGACCGCGCGGGCGGGCTGGGACAAGGCCATCAAGGACAGCAAGGCGCTAGCCGACGGCTGATCGGGACCGATCGACACCGGGCGGAGGTGGCGACGTGCCGCCTCCGCCCCAGCGACCGGCAACCCGCACGCTAAGGAAGAAGGACCACCACCATGACCACCAACGTCGAGGTCGCCGGGCCTCGTCACGGGCGAAAGGACCCGGTGACGCCGCCGAGGCCGCGCTCCGTACGTCTCGGCCGACTGGACCTCAGGCTCTCGCCCTATCTGTTCGTCGCGCCGTTCTTCCTGCTGTTCGCGGTGTTCGGGGCGTACCCGCTCGTCTACACGGCCGTGCTGTCGCTGCGCAAGAACACCCTGACCGGTGGCGACGCGGGTTTCGTCGGCCTCGAGAACTACCGCAAGGTCCTGGTCGACCCGCACTTCTGGACCGTCATCTACAACACGTTCGGCCTGTTCATCGTCGCGACGGTGCCGCAGCTCGTCCTGGCCATCATGGTCGCCAGCTGGCTCAACAAGAAGATGAAGGCACGCACCGCGATCCGCATGGGCGTGCTCGTCCCCAACATCACGTCGGTCGCCGCCGTCGGCATCGTCTTCGGCCTGATCTTCGCCGACCGATACGGCCTGGCGAACTGGCTGATCCAGTCGGTGGGCTTCGACCCGATCGAGTGGCGCAACCACCGCTGGTCGTCGTGGACCGCCATCGCGTTCATGGTCGACTGGCGCTGGACCGGCTACAACGCCCTCATCTACCTCGCCGCGATGCAGGCGATCCCGAAGGAGCTGTACGAGGCGGCCTCGCTGGACGGGGCCTCGGCCTTCCGGCGGTTCTGGCGGATCACGGTGCCGCTGATCCAGCCGACGATCCTGTTCACGGTGATCATCTCGACCATCGGCGGCATGCAGCTGTTCACCGAGCCGCTGCTGTTCAACTACGGCCGAATCCAGGGCGGCTCGCTGAACGAGTTCCAGACCGTCGCGATGTACATCTACGAGACCACGTTCACGAACAACTACAACGTGGGCAAGGGCGCGGCGATCTCCTGGCTGCTGTTCCTGATCATCCTCATCTTCGCGCTGGTCAACTTCCTGCTGGTGCGCCGCTCGGTTCGAGGGAACACGACATGAGCACGATGACCCGAACCGCCCCGCCCCACCAGGAGCCGGGCGCTGCGAAGAGCCCGAAGAACCAGAAGAAGAACCCGCAGCGGCGGCCCGGCCGCGTGCGCGGCGGGTCGGAGGCGCTGTGGCAGGCCAGCCCGCTGACCTACCTGGGGCTGATCATCACGATCGTGCTGTCCGTGTTCCCGATCCTGTGGTCGTTCATCGTGGCCTCGCGGGACAACAGCGCGGTGACGGCCATCCCGCCGCCGCTCACGCCGGGGTCGAACTTCTTCTCCAACGCCGCCCGGGTGCTTGAGAACACCGACGCGAACTTCCTCTACGGCCTGGTCAACTCGGCCGTCGTGGCCAGCTGCGTGACAGTGTCGGTGGTGTTCTTCTCGACCCTGGCCGGCTTCGCGTTCGCCAAGCTGAAGTTCCGCGGCAAGAACGCGCTGCTGCTGATCATCATCCTGACGATGATGATCCCGACGCAGATCAACATCATCCCGCTGTACCTGCTGATGGTGAAGCTGGACTGGACCAACACGCTGCAGGCGGTCATCGTGCCGTTCCTCGTGCAGGGGTTCGGCGTGTTCATGATCCGGCAGTTCGCCGAGTCCGCGATCAGCGACGAGCTGATCGAGGCGGCCCGTATCGACGGGGCGTCGACCTGGCGCACGTACTGGAGCGTCGTGCTCCCCGCGCTGCGTCCGGCGGCGGCCGTTCTCGGCCTGCTCACCTTCATGCAGACCTGGAACGACTTCCTTTGGCCCTACGTGGTGCTCAACGGTGACACGCCGACCGTGCAGGTCTCGCTGAACATTCTGGCGACCGGCTACTACAAGACCGACTACGTGCAAGTCTTCACTGGGACGGCTCTGGCGATCGTGCCGCTGCTCATCGTGTTCATCGCATTCGGCCGCCAGATCATCGGCGGCATCATGGAAGGTTCGGTCAAGGCGTGACCAGCATCGACCCGCTGACGTTTCCACCCGGCTTCCTCTGGGGCGCGGCAACCGCGTCGTACCAGATCGAGGGGGCGGTCGCCGAAGACGGCCGCACCCCGTCCATCTGGGACACCTTCAGCCACACCCCCGGCAGGACGGTGGGCGGCGACACCGGCGACGTGGCGTGCGAGCACTATCACCGCTACCGCGAGGACGTCGCGCTGATGAGCGATCTGGGGCTCGGCTCCTATCGGTTCTCCGTCGCGTGGCCGCGTGTGCAGCCGGGCGGACGCGGGCCGATGAACGGCAAGGGGCTCGACTTCTACCGGCGGCTCGTGGACGAACTGCTGGAGCGGGGCATCACCCCGTGGGTCACGCTGTACCACTGGGACCTGCCGCAGGAGCTCGAGGACGCCGGCGGCTGGCCGGCGCGCGACACCGCCGCCCGCTTCGCCGAGTACGCCGCACTCGTGCACGGCGCGCTCGGCGACCGGGTCCGGCACTGGACGACCCTCAACGAGCCGTGGTGCTCGGCGTTCCTGGGCTACGCCTCGGGCGTGCACGCCCCGGGCCGCCAGCACGCCCCGGACGCGCTCGCCGCGACGCACCACCTGCTGCTCGGCCACGGCGAGGCGGTCCGCGCCATCCGCGCGAACGACCCCGGCGCGCAGCTCGGCGTCACGCTGAACCTGTACGCGGTCTCGCCCGCCGACCCGGGCAACGCCGGCGACCTGGAGGCCGCGCGGCGCATCGACGGCCTGGCCAACCGCATCTTCCTGGATCCGGTACTGCGGGGCGCCTACCCCGAGGACGTGCGCCAGGATCTGGCCGGGATCAGCGACTTCGGCTTCGTCCGCGACGGTGACCTGGACGTCATCGCCACGCCGCTGGACCTGCTGGGCATCAACTACTACAGCCGGCACGTGGTCGCGGCGCCCGAGCCGGACGCGCCGGCCGAGTCCTACCGGCGGGTGCCGACGCCGTGGCCGGGCGGCGAGGACGTGCGCTTCGTCAAGCGGCCCGGTGTTCCCGTCACCGACATGGACTGGGAGGTCGACGCGCCCGGGCTCACCGAGACCCTGGTGCGCGTCGCGCGGGACTACCCGGGCATTCCGCTCTACGTCACCGAGAACGGGGCCGCCTACGTCGACATCCCCGGTGCCGACGGGGCGATCGACGACGCGGAGCGGGTCGCCTACTTCGACGCGCACTACCGGGCCTGCCTCGACGCGATCGCGCAGGGCGCCCCGCTGCGGGGCTACTTCGCGTGGTCGCTGCTGGACAACTTCGAGTGGGCGTTCGGATACTCGAAGCGCTTCGGCATCATCGGCGTGGACTACGCCACCCAGCGGCGGACCATCAAGGCCAGCGGGCACCGGTACGGCGACGTCGTCAGGCGCAACGGCCTGGCCGGGTAGCGTGCACCGCCCGACACTTGACGAGGTCGCTGCCCTGGCCGGTGTCGGGCGTGGCACCGTATCGCGGGTCATCAACGGCTCGCCGCAGGTGAGCCCGCAGGCGCGGGCCGCGGTGCACAAGGCGATCGAGGAGCTGGGCTACGTGCCCAACCGCGCCGCCCGCGCCCTGGTCACCCGCCGGACCGACGCGGTGGCACTGGTCGTCTCCGAGTCCGAGGAACGGGTCTTCGGTGAGCCGTTCTTCGCCGGCATCGTCCGCGGCGTCAGCTCGCACCTGGCCGACACCCGGATGCAGTTGTGGCTGGCCATGGCCCAGTCCACCGCGGAACGGCAGATCGTGCAGCGGCACCTGCCGGACCAGCACGTCGACGGCGTGCTGCTGCTGTCGCTGCACGATGACGACCCGCTGCCCGGCCTGCTGGCCGGGCGCGGGCTGCCGACCGTCCTGGGCGGGCGCACCACACACATGATCGAAGCGGGCACCAACCCCGCAACCGCGAAACCAGAAGGCCGCCCGGACGGGCACCGCGTCGCCTTCGTCGACAACGACAACGAGGGCGGTGCCCGCACGGCCGTCGAGCACCTGTTCAGCCTGGGGCGCCGCCGTGTCGCGGCGATCGCCGGCCCGCAGGACATGGGGGTCGGCAAGGCGCGGCTGCGTGGGTACCGTGCGGCGCTTCGCCTGGCGTCCCAGCCGTACGACGACCGGCTCGTCGCATACGGCGACTTCAGCGAGGCGAGCGGCGCCGATGCGATGTACCGCCTGCTGCGTCTCGACCCGGGGCTCGACGCCGTGTTCGCCGCCTCCGACCTGATGGCCGCGGGGGCCATCCGAGCCCTGCGTGAGCAGGGCCGGCGCATCCCCGCCGACGTCGCCGTGGTCGGGTTCGAGGACTCCGCCGTGGCCAGGCAGACCCTGCCGCCGCTCACCACCGTGCACCAGCCGGTGGAGGGCATGGGTCGCGAGATGGCGAGGCTGCTGCTGGCCCGCATCGCCGGCGCACCGGCCGACTCAACCGTGCTCGACACGCACCTCGTGGTGCGCGAGTCGGCCTGAGCCGGCTGCTGGTCGCGCCCGAAGACGCCGATGTTGAGGTGATTGCGACGGTTTTCCCGCAAACGATCGTGGGGCTGCGGGTGGCCCGATGACGGAATGTGCGCACAATGGGGCCGTGAACATCCCGTCCCCGGGCCGCCCGCGCTCCGCCGGCCGGCCCACCCTCGACGAGGTCGCGCTGCGTGCCGGCGTCGGCCGCGGCACCGTGTCGCGGGTGGTCAACGGCTCGCCCCAGGTGAGTCCCGAGGCCCGCGCGGCGGTGCGCAAGGCGATCGATGAGCTGGGATACGTGCCCAACCGCGCGGCCCGGGCGCTCGTCACCCAGCGAACCGACTCGGTCGCGCTCGTGGTGTCCGAGTCCGAGGACCGCGTCTTCGGCGAGCCCTTCTTCGCCGGCATCGTCCGTGGCATCAGCTCGGCCCTGGCCGACACCCAGCTGCAGCTGTGGCTGGCGATGGCGCAGTCCCCGGCCGAGCGCGAGCGCGTCGAGCACCACCTGACCAACCAACACGTCGACGGCGTCATGCTGCTGTCCCTGCACGACGCCGACCCGCTGCCGCAGCTGCTGGAGCGCCGCGGCCTGCCGGTCGTGCTCGGCGGCCGCCCCGCCCAGATGCTCGCCGACGACGAGCGGCTCAACTTCACCGCCCAGCTGTCGCAGCTGTCCTATGTGGACGCCGACAACGAGGGCGGTGCCCGCATCGCCGTCGGCCACCTGCTGGACCGCCGGCGCCGGCGCATCGCCGCGATCGCCGGCCCGCAGGACATGGCCGTGGGTGTGTCCCGGCTGACCGGCTACCGTGAGGCCCTGGAACGGGCCGGGCTCGGCGTCGAGGAGCGGCTCATCGCGTACGGCGACTTCTCCGAGGCCAGCGGCGAGCGCGCGGTGCACGACCTGTTCGCCGCGGACCCCTCCATCGACGCCGTCTTCGCCGCCTCCGACCTCATGGCCGTGGGCGCCCTGCGCGCCCTGCGCACCCTCGGCAAGCGGGTCCCCGACGACGTGGCGCTGGTCGGCTTCGACGACGTGGCGATCGCCCGGCAGACCGACCCGCCGCTGACCACCGTGCACCAGCCGGTCGAGGCGATGGGCCGGGAGATGGCGCGGCTGCTGGTGGCCCGCATCGGCGGCGCTGCGTCCTCGTCGGTGATGGTGGAGACGCACCTGGTCCGCCGCGCCTCCGCCTGACCGCCGTCCGGCGCCGGCTCAAACGTTCCGGCATCGACACCGCGGCGAAACGGGGTGGAAACCCGCGGTAGGCAATCTGTTCGCAGTACCGGAGAACAAGGCGTACACCAACGGCGGCGTACATCCCCGGCCAAGGACGAACGGGAGGTCGACTCCATGCTGCTCAGGCTGCGGGTTGCGCTACCCGACCGTCCCGGCTCACTCGGGCAGGTCGCCCGGACGCTGGGTGTGGTCGGCGCGGACATCGTTTCAGTGGTTGTATTGGAACGGGTCGGCGGTCGTGCGGTGGACGACTTCACCGTGGTTTGGCCGGCTTCGGCCGCGGTCGACCGCGTACTCGCCGGCCTCGCGGCGGTCCCAGGCGTGCGCGTGGACGGTGTGTGGCGCGGCACCGAGCTTTCGGAGCCGAGCAGCGGCCGCGAGGTCGCGCTGATCGGACAGGTGGCGGCAAACCCGGACCAGGGCCTGGCGACGGTCGTGGACGCGGCACCTGCACTGTTCGGCGCGGACTGGGCGGTCGCGATCCTTGTCGGATCGGACTGGGCGGGCGGCGGCGCGCGCGCCCAGGCATGGACCGACTCCTCGGTGGTATGCGCCAGTTGGCGCGCTCCGGTTGTCCCCCCTCAGGTGGACATCGCACCACTCCGGCCCCGCGCGGTGAGCGCAGCTGACGGCGTTCATCTCGCCGTCGCGCCTTTCCAGCGTGCAGGGCTGGTCCTTGTCGTCGGCCGCGGCGGGGCGGAAGGCGACGCTGGAGCACCACCGTTCCACGGATCCGAGGTGGAACGGCTGGCGCAGCTGGTCGGTGCAACCGCGTCTGTGCTGGGGGATCGGCTGGCGGGGCCCGGTTTGGCGGAACCGGGTAAGGCGGGGAGTCGCGTTGCCGGGACCCCCGCTCCCGCCGGCACAAGATCGTCATGGTCGCCCTCAACCGCAGGCGGGGGGCATCGGGAATGACGCTCTGGCGCATCCGGGCCACGGTCGACGACCGCCCGGGCTTCCTGTCGGTCCTCACCGCGAGCCTCGCCCTGCGGAAGGTCAACATCCTCTCCGTGCAGGTGCACACCACCGAGTCCGGCGCGGTCGACGACTTCCTCGTCGAGGCGCCCGACGCCCTCACCCGGGCCGACCTGGTCGACGCCGTGCAGCGCGGCCGCGGCCGAGACCCGTGGGTGGCCCAGGCCGACGTGCGCGGCCTCATTGACGAGCCCACCCGGGTCCTCGCGCTGGCCACGAAGGTCCTTGAAGGCTCGGCCACCCTGGAGGAGGCGATCGCGGCGCTGCTCGGCGACTGCGACATCTCCTGGCGGGCCGGCGCCTCGACCGGCACGGTCGGCTTCACCGCCACCGGCATGCAGCTGCGTGACCCGGCGGGCGGCACCCTGTACGTCCGGCGTCCGGCGCCGGTGTTCACCCCGGCCGAATACGCCCGGGCCCATGCCCTGGTCGAGCTTGCCCGCGTGGCCGCGAAGCGCACGGCGGCCTGAGAACACGCTGAGAACGCCCCCTCGTCGATCGAGGGGGCGCTTCTTGTCGCACCCGTCTACGTGTAGGGTGACGACATGTTGGTTGGGTACATGTCGGAGGGCGATGCGTGAGTGCCCTCGAGTACGCCCGGCTGCAGTTCGGGCTCACCGCGTCGTTGCACTTCCTGTTCGTCATGGTCACGCTCGGCCTGGTCGTGCTCGTCGCCGTCATGCAGACGCGGTACGTCGTGTCGGGCAACCTGGCGTACGGCCGGATGGCCCGCTTCTGGGGCCTGCTGTACGCCATCAACTACGCGGTCGGCATCGCCACCGGCCTCGTCATGGAGTTTCAGATCGGGCTCAACTGGGCGGGCCTGTCCCGGCTTACCGGCGACGTGTTCGGCGCGCCACTGGCGCTGGAGACGCTCATCGCGTTCGTGCTCGAGTCCACCCTGCTCGGCATGTGGATCTTCGGCTGGGGCCGGCTCGGCAAGCGGCTGCACCTCGCGCTCATCTGGGGCGTCGCCGCGACCGCGATGCTCTCCGCGTTCTGGGTCATGGTCAGCAACGCGTTCCTGCAGCACCCGGTCGGCTACGCCCTCGACGCTGACGGCATCGCCCGGCTCACCGACTTCGGCGCGCTGCTGTCCAACAGCGCACTGTGGTTCGCCCTGCTGCACACCGTGTTCGCGGCGATGACGACCGGCGGCATCCTGCTGGCCGGCGTCAGCGCCTGGCGGCTGCGCCGCGCACATCGAGCCCGCCGCCGGCGCGAGCTCGCGCCGGAGGACCACGAGTTGTTCCGACGCTCGCTGCGCCTCGGCATCCGGTTCGGGCTGATCGGCACGTTCTTCACCATCGGCTTCGGCTACGCGCAGTTCGGCCCGATCGGCGACAACCAGCCGACCAAGCTCGCCGGCGGCGCCAAGGCGGTCGCCCAGCAGGCCGCGATGGTCGACCGGTTCGGCCCCGGCGACTACCTGCCCAGCGATTGGGTCGTCATCTCGCTGGAGGCGATGACCGGGATCGCCAACCTGCTGTTCCTGCTGCTGTTCGTCGCGCAGGTGCTCACGTTCCGCGACACGCTGATCCGCCGCCGCTGGGCCCGGCCGGCGCTGTGGATGCTCACCGTCCTCATCCCGGTGCCGTTCGTCACCGCGATCCTCGGCTGGATCGTGCGCGAGGAGGGCCGCCAGCCGTGGGCCGTGTACGGTCTGCTGCGCACCGTGGACGCGGTGTCACCGATGAGCGCCGGGGCACTGCGGTGGTCGACGTTCGGCTTCACCGTGGCCGTCGCCGCCCTGGCCGTCGTTGACTGGTGGCTGCTGGCCCGGGCCGCCGCGCGCACGCCCGGCGGCGAGTTCGGCACCGGCGAGGAGTCCGGCGAGACCGGCGAGCACCGCGAGCTGCGGGAGGCGCTCGTATGAGCAACCTGTGGTACGGCATCCTGGGCTTCTGCCTGGTGGCCTACTTCGTCCTCGGCGGGCTCGACCAGGGCGTCGCCATGCTGCTGCCGGCGCTGCGCGGCGACGGCGAGCGGCGCGCCGCCCTCAACGCGATCGGCCCGATGTTCCTGGGCAACGAGGTCTGGGCGGTCGGCGCCGCGGGCGTGCTCGTCGCCGCGTTCCCGCGCCTGGACGGCGAGCTCTACGGCGCCGCGTACCCGGCGGTGATCGTGATCGTGCTCGGCCTGCTCGCCCTCAACGCCGGCGTCCAACTGCGCAGCCGCGGCCGGCGCCGGGCCGGCTTCGACGCGCTCATCGCCGCGAGCGGCCTGGCGTTGGCGCTGGGCTGGGGTCTGCTGCTCGGCGTCCTGCTGCACGGCGTCCCGCTCGACGCCGGCGGCCACCTGCACGGCTTCGCGCCGCTGAAGGACCCGCAGGTCTGGTTCACCGGGCTCGCCAACGTCCTGCTGGTCCTCGTCCACGGCGCGGCCTTCCTGGTCTGGCGCCTCGACGCTGGGCCGGCGCGGGAGCGGATGCGCCGGCTCGTCGCCCGGCTCGGCCCGGCCGCGGGCGGCGTCGCCGTGCTCGTCCTCGGCGGCTGGTACCTCAAAGCGCCCCCGGGCATCCGCAACCCGGTCGCCGGGACCGCCCTGGCCCTCGTGATCGCCCTTGCCGTCGTCGCCGCCGGGCTCGCGGCGAAGAGGGGTGGCGGGCGGGTGTTCGCGGCCAGCGCTGTGGCGTGTGCCCTACCCGTGCTCGCGGCGGCGTCGGCCCTGTTCCCGGCCGTGCTAGCGTCCACGATGGACCCGGGCGCGACGGTGACCGTCGACGACGCGGCCGCCGGCGGCGAAACCCTGCGGCTACTCGCCCTCGGCGCGGCGCCGCTGCTTGCGGTGCTCGTCGCCGTCCAGGCCGCCTGCTGGTGGCTCTTCCGAGCCACGGGCAGCCGCCGGACGTCTCTGTACTGGTAGGTCACGACACGTGGACAGACGACTGCTACGGCTCGGCCCGGTGCGCCGCTACGCGGTGGTGCTGGCCGGGTCGGCGCTGCTGGCCGCAGTGCTCGTCGTGGCACAGGCGGTAAGCCTCGCCACGCTGCTCGCCGCGGCCGTCACCGGCCGGCTCGACCGCCCGCAGACGGCCGTGTGGCTGACCGTCTGCCTGGCCGCGATAGTGCTGCGAGGCCTGCACGCCGGCGCGCTCGGCGCGATCGCCGGCCGGGCCGCCGCGGGGGTCAAGGCGCACCTGCGGGAGGAGCTGCTCGACGCCGCCGCCCGGCGCGGGCCGGCCTGGCTCACCGGCCGGCGCGCCGGAGAGCTGGCCACCCTCGCCGGGCGCGGCGTCGACGGCCTCGACGGATACCTCACCGGCTACCTGCCGCAGGTGTTCCTCGCCGCCTTCGTCCCGCTCGCCACGCTGGCCTGGCTGGCGTTCACCGACCTCGCCTCCGCGGTCGTCGTCGCGCTGACGCTGCCACTCATCCCGCTGTTCGGCGTCCTCGTCGGCAAGGCGACCGGCGCGCGCACTGCTCGGCAATGGCACCTGCTCAGCCGGCTCGGCGGGCACTTCCTCGACACCGTGCGCGGCCTGCCGACGCTGCGCGCGTTCGGCCGCGAGCCGGCCTACGTGCGGCGGGTGCGCGACACCGCGGAGGCGTACCGCGCCGCGACCATGCGCACCCTGCGCCTGGCGTTCCTGTCGGCGCTGGTGCTGGAGCTCGTCGCCACCGTCTCGATCGCGCTCGTGGCCGTGCCGGTCGGCCTGCGGCTGCTGCACGGCGGGCTGACACTGAGCGCCGCGCTCGTGGTGCTGCTGCTGGCGCCCGAGGCCTACCTGCCGCTGCGGGCGCTGGGCACGAAGTTCCACGCCAGCCAGGAGGGGCTCGCCGCGTCCGCGGAGATTCATGCGGTACTGCTGGATCGGCCCAGGGCCACGACGGCTACGACCGAGCCCCGCCTGCCCCCGCCCGGCGCCGCCATCGCCCTGGACCGGGTCGAGGTCCGCTACGGCGACGTCGTCGCGCTGCGCGACGCGACCCTGCGCATCGAGCCCGGCGACCGGATCGCGCTGGTCGGCCCCAGCGGCGGCGGCAAGTCCACGCTGCTGTCGCTGATTCTGGGCTTCACCGCCCCGACCGAGGGCCGCGTCCTGGTCGGCGGGGCCGACCTCGCCGGCCTCGACCTGGCCGCCTGGCGCGCCCGGCTGGCCTGGATGCCGCAGCGGCCGCACCTGTTCGCCGGCACGGTCGCGGACAACATCCGCCTCGGCTCCCCGGACGCCCCGCTGGACGCGATGGTCGCCGCCGCGGTGGCCGCCGAGGCGGACGGGTTCGTGCGGGCGCTCCCGCGCGGGTATGACACCGACCTCGGCGCGCACGGCCTGTCCAGCGGCCAGCGGCAGCGGCTGGCGATGGCCCGCGCCTGGCTGCGCGCCGACGCCTCGGTGCTGCTGTTCGACGAGCCGACCGCGCGCCTCGACCCGGCCAGCGAGGCCGCGGTGGTGGCCTCGGCGGCCCGGCTGGCGGCCGGCCGCACCGCTCTGCTCGTGGCGCACCGCCCGGCCCTGCTGTCCATCGCGACCCGCACGGTGACCGTCGACGGCGGCCTCGCCGAGCTGCGCCCGGCGGTGGCGGCCCAATGACCTCAGGACTCTCAGGACTCACAGCCGGTTCGCTGACGCGCGGGGGCCTGCTCAGCAGTGGTGCGCTGGTGCGGCTCGTGTTCGCCGGGCTGCTCGCGGTGCTCACCGAGGTGGCCGGCGTCGGGCTCGTCGGCACCGCGGCCTGGATGATCGTGCGCGCGGCCGAGCAGCCGCCCCTCGCGGCGCTCGCCGTGGCCATCGCCGCCGTGCGGGCCTTCGCGCTGCTCAAAGGCGGCATCCGCTACGCCGAGCGGCTCGCCTCCCATGACGTGGTCCTGCGCGTCCTCGCCGACCTGCGCGCCCGGGCGTTCGCCGCCCTGGCCGCGCGCCGGGACCCGGCCTGGCAGTCCTCCTCGCAGAGTGCCTCCCACGCCGACGCGCTCAGCCGCGTGGTGTCCGATGTGGACGCCGTGCAGGACCTGCTGCTGCGGGCGGTGCTGCCGGCCGGGGTGGCCGGCGTCGTCGGGGTGGCCGCCGTGGCCGGCGTCGGGGCCGCCGACCTCCGCGCGGGTGCGCTGCTCGCCGCCGGGCTGCTCGTCGCGGGCGTCGCGCTGCCCCTGCTCGGCAACGCCCTCGCCCGCACCGGGCCCGCGTCGGCGGCGGCGATCGCCCGCACCCGCGGCGAGGTCACGGAGTCCACTGTGGACCTCGTCCACGGGGCCGCGGAGCTGACCGCGTTCGGCGCCATGCCGGCCGCGCTCGCCGAGGCGTCGGCGCGCGGCCGTCGGCTGGCCCGCCTGGAGGCGCGCGCCGCGGCCGTGACCGGGCTCGTGACCGGGGTCGCGGCGGTGGTACCGGCGGCCACCGCCGTGGGCATCGCCGCGCTCGTGCACGGCCCCGCCGCGCCGGTGCTCGCGCTCGTGGCGCTCACCGTCGGCGAGGTGGTGACCCCGCTCGCCGCGGCCGCCGCCCGCCAGAGCGAGGTTCGCGGCGCCGTCGAGCGCGTCCGGGCCCTCGTCGGCGACCGCGACGTTGCCCGCGTCGGCGATGGCGACCGCGACGGCGTGGCCGACGGACCGCGGCGGCGGGCGTTGCGGGAACCCGTGAACGTGCGGCTGCGCGGGGTCACGGTCCGCTATCCGCACGGCGTGCGGGCCGCGCTCGAGGGTGTCGACCTCGACCTGCCCGCGGGCCGGCGGGTCGCCGTCGTGGGCAGCAGCGGGGCCGGGAAGTCGACGCTGCTGGACGCCATCGCCGGGCGGGTGCCCGTCGACGGCGGACGCGTCGACGGGGTGCCCGCCGGGGCCGAGCCGTGGCAGGTGGCCGGTGGCGTGTTCGCCGACGCGCACGTGTTCCACGCCACCGTGCGGGACAACCTCACGCTCGGCCGGGACGGCTTCGGCGACCCAGAGCTGCGGTGCGCGCTGGAGTCGGCGGGGCTGCCCGAGTACGGCGACCGCCTGGACGAGCTCGTCGGCGAGGACGGCGGGCGGCTGTCGGGCGGGCAGCGGCAGCGGCTGCTGCTGGCCCGGGCGCTCGTGGACGCGCCGCCGGTACTGCTGCTGGACGAGCCCACCGAGGGCCTCGACCCGGCCGCGGCGGACGCCGTGCTGGCCACAGCGCTGCGGGCGGCGGGGGAGCGCACGGTGGTGGTCGTCACCCACCGGCAGGCCGACCTGGCTCGTTTCGACGAGGTGGTGACTGTCGAGGGCGGCCGGCTGGCGGGCCCCGTGGCCGGCTGATGCTCCGGCGAGCGGTTGACGCGACCGGCGGCCGGTGTGAGAGCCTGGAACCCGTGGAGGGGGTGCCGCAGCGTGACGCGACCCGGATCGGTGCTGATCCGATCGGGGACTATGTCACGGGCCTGGCCGCCGCGCTGCGCGGGCCGAGCCGTTCGCGCGCCGAGATGATCACCGAGGCGCGGCACAGCCTGGAGGACGCGGCCGCCGCGTTCGAGGACGAGGGCCTGGAGCCGCTGGACGCGCGGCACCGGGCGGTGCGCGAGTTCGGCACGCACGGGCAGGTCGTCCCCGGATACCAGGCCGAGCTCGCCGCCCAGCAGGGTCGCCGCACGGCGACGTGGATCGCGCTCGCCCTGCCCCTCGTCAACCTGCTCGAGCCGCTGATGTGGTGGGACAGCCCCTGGAGCGCGGGCCAACACGCCAGCCCTCTGTATTGGGTGCTCGTCGACCACTTCAAGGCCGCGTCGTTCCTCGCCGCCGGGATCGCCGCCCTGGTGGTCGCGGGCTTCGCGTGGGGCAGCCGCTACCTGCGCGACGGCGTGCGCTACACGCGGGTCGTCGGCCTCGGCGCCGTCACGTTCCTCGGGCTGCACGGGTTGGTCGGGGCCGCGGTGTTCGGGCTGAGCGTCTACCAGTGGCCGGCCGCGGCGACGTGGCCGCCGGCGCTGGCCGGCATGGCGGTCAACACGGCCGCGTTCGGCTACGCCGGCCTGCTCGCGGTTCGCTGCGTCCAGTTCACTCGCACGGCGCCGCGCGACCGCAACGCCGCCATCGCCTGAGTCGCGCTAGCTGAGCCGTGCTGCCCGGCCGTGCCCCCGAGCGAGACTGGCGTCACGCCGACGGTGCGGGAGGCGGCAGCAGCACCGCGCCGATTGTGGCCGTGAACTCCTGCCAGGCCGAGCGCTCTTCGGACAGCACCCGCCGCCCGGCGTTGGTAAGCCGATATGTGCGCCGCTCCCGGCCGCCGACCGTGGACCACGCGCTCTCCACGTAACCGGCCCGCTCGAGCCGCCGCAGCGCCGGATAGACGGTGCCGGTCGGCAGCGCCAGCGATCCGCCGCTGCGCTCCTGCAGGGCCTCGATGATCGCATACCCGTGGCGGGGTTCGCCGTCGAGCACCGCGAGCAGGAGTGCGTCGAGATGCCCGCGTAGCGCGTCCGCCTTCATGTGTAGCGAGTCTACGGGTTGACGTGCCGCTATGCCACGGCAGGGGTTTAGCCGCCCGGCTGTTGGGCAGTCCCGTCGCACACACGGGACGGGGGAGCGGGCGGGATGGCGCGGCAGGAACGCACTTCGACGACTGGGCGGCGGTCATGAGGCGGCGATCGGAGGCCGCGCGGGACGTCGACCTGCAGTGGCCGACCGGCCTCGGCACCGCCCTCGCCATCGCCTCGGGCCGCGCGCTGTCGTACCGCCGCGGCGTGCCCCGGCCGGTCGTCGCCGCGCCCCGCTGGAGCACAGCCCGCGGCCGGCACGCCCGCCGCGACCCCGGCACCACGCTCGACGCGGGCGTGGTCGCGCGGTGGCTGGCCGGGCAGCTGCCGCCGGGCCGCTACAACGGCCTGGTCGTGGGCTCCCCGCACGGCGCCGCCCTGCACCTGGCGGCGGCGCTCGGCGTGCCGTGGCTGCCGGCGGCGTTCGAGCTGCCGACGGCCGACATCGCCGCCGCCGAGGGCAGCGGGGCGGCGGCGGCCGGCGAGCGGCACGCCCGCGTCATCCTCGACGCCAACCCCGACGTGACGGTCCGGCAGATCTACGACCCGGTGTGGCGCGGCTGGAGCCCGGCCGCGACCGCCTACGCGGTGGTCCGCTGGCGACGGCTGCCGGAGGCCTACCGGGACCTCATCGCCGATCGGCTGCGCCCGGGTGCCCCGATCGTCGTGACCCGCGACGTGAGCCGCTGGCTGACCGTGTCCGGCCCGGAGGGGTACACCTTCCAGCTCGGCGGCCGCTCCACCGGCCTGGCAGCGTCCGATTACTACGACCGCCGCACCGCGCCCATGCAGAGCGACCTGCCGGAGGACAGCGACGGCGAGCGCAGCGTGGACCGCGGGTTCGTCGAGGACCTGCGCCGCTACGCCTCCGCGCACGGCCATCCGGTCCGCCAGATCCTCTACCGCCACCCCGACGTGCTCAGCGGCGCGGTCGCCGACCTCTACCGCGACTGGCTGCGCGCCGGCGCCCGCACCGGCAACCGGCTCGTCGTCGAGTGCGGCCGGCTGTTCGACCCGTGGCACGTGGTGCGGGCGGGCCTGGTGCCGTACTGGTGCGAGCACCCGCTGCGCTCCGCGGTGCGCGCGGCGTCGTGGTGGCTGGCCGGCAGCGAGCCGTTCACGTCGGTCGACGTGCTGCCGGAGCCGCCCGGGGTGCCGCTGCCGACGACCGCGCCGCTCGCGGAGTGGGAGGCGGTGGCGGCGTTCGGGACCCGGCACGCGCTCGTCGACGGGCGGTGCGCCCGCGCATACCCGTCCGGCTCCGTCCCGGCCCACCACGCGACACAGGTGCTACGTGGGCATCCGCACGACCTGCCGTACCTGCCGTTCCTGGAGGCCGACGCCGCGCTGGCCGGGCTCGCCCAGCGCGGCCAGACCGACGGCCTGCTGGTGCTGTGAGCCCGGCTGGCGCGGCGCCGGGGCGCGGGCTCAGGCGGCCGTGGTGTCCTCGGACTTCTCCTTGTTCTTCTGCACCTTGCTGATGACGTCGTGCAGCGGCTTCGTCCCGCTGCCGACCACCACGCCGGTGATGATCGCGTCGACCCAGACCGGGATGCCCTGCCAGCCGGTGCCGGCGATGGAGTGCAGCAGATACAGCCCGCCGGACGCGGAGGCGACGGTGGCCAGCGCGACCGCGATGCCCCACGAGATCAGCCCGCGGCTGGCGCGGCCCTTGTCGACCAGCGACTTGGCGTGCGCGACCTGAATGAGGTCGTCGAGGGTGGCGTCGTGGTACTTGTTCGCCATGTTCGCCACGGCCCGCTCCAGTTCGCCCTTGGCGTGCTGACCGGGCATGAACCGGGCGAAGGGCTCGAGCACCCGCTCGAGCGCGGTGGCGAACGCGAACAGCACGCCGAAGAGCGCGGTCGCGTCCGGCAGGTGGATCTCTTCGGCGTTGACGCCGAAGTGGTACAGCGCCCAGGAGCCCGCCCCGCCCGCCGCGACGAGCAGGAACGCCGCGATGAGCGCGCCGACGCCGGCCGGCTGCGACGCCACCGCGGCCGCCTCGCCCCCGGGCGCCGCCACGCCGTCGTCCCCGGCCGCCGCCACGGCCGCGCCGATCCCGGCCCCGGGCACATTCGGGCCGGGCACTCCCGCGACCGGCCCGGGGGCGGGGATGCGCTGGGTCACGTCGTCGGCCGGTCCGGGCTGGGCGGGCACGGGCGGCCGGGCGAGGTTGGGCGGTGCGACCGCGGCCGCGGCCACGACCCGGTTGCTGGTGTTACCGAGAACGGCGTTGCGCCGGACCAATGCCATGCGCGCGACGCTAGCGCCCGTCGATGTTCGGATTCATCCGGGGATCGTTCAACTTCAACTCGTTCCTTCGGGGGTCAAACTCGTTCCTTCGGGGGTCTCCTGATTCTTTTCGCCTCGGGGCGCGACAGCGGCGGGGCCGCCGCCCGCCCCGTGTGGAGCGGACGACGGCCCCGCCGACGTCTGGTGCTGCCCTGTGGTGCCTTTCGCGCTGTCGCTTACGCGGCCGGCGCGGAGGCCGAGCGGGACGCCGAGGCCGAGGCGCTCGCCGACGCCGAGGCGCTCGCCGACGCCGAGGCGCTCGGGCTCGCGGTGCCGGCCGGCGGCGTCAGCGCGCTGCCCTTGACGTACTCGTCCCAGGACTTGTCCCAGTCGGTCCAGCCGTTGCCCCAGGCGAGCTTGCGGGTCGTGTTCTTCACGATCACGACGTCGCCGATCTTGGTCAGGTTGTACAGGAACTTCGCGTTCGACTCGGAGACGTTCGTGCAGCCGTGCGACACGTTGCGCTTGCCCTGCGCGTCCACCGACCACGGGGCGGCGTGGATGTACTCGCCGCCGCTGGTCATGCGCTGTGTCCAGTAGACGGTCTCACGGTACGGGTCTTCCGGGTCGGTCCCCACGAACAGCTCGGACTGGTTCTTGTCCATGACCACCATGTGCCCGCTGGACGAGGGGGTCTTGGGCTTGCCGAGGCTGACCGGGATCGTCTTGATGACCTGGCCGTTCTGCTCCACCGTCATCTGGTGGGTCTTGTCGTCCGTGGTCATCACGATGCTGTCGCCGATGTTGAACGTGCTCGTGACGTCCTTGGTGCCCCAGCCGGTCTTGGTGAGCTGGAGACCGCCGACGGCGAGCCGTGTGCTGATCTTCGTGCCGGCCTTCCAGTACTCCTTCGGGCGGTAGTGGACCTCGCCGCCGTTGAACCAGTGCCAGGTGCCGACCTGTGGCGGGTCGGCGGTGACCAGCAGCCGCTTCTCCACCGAGGCGCGCAGATCCTGCGGGACGCTGGAGCCGAACCGCACGACGATGGGCATGCCCACGCCATACGTCTTGTTATCGGTGATCGCCGTCGAGGCGTTGACCGTCTTGCCGGGTTTCGCCATCGTGGTGAACGTGATCTTCTTACCGGCGGTGTCGCCGGCAGAGGTCACGGTCGCCGTATATTGCGTGCCGTATTTGAGCTGCGTGGCGGGGATCCAGGTCGTCCCGTCGGAGCGGAGCGCGCCCGCCACCGTCGCACCGGAGGCGTCCGCGAGCGTCACCTGGGCGTTGGAGCCCGGCGCGGCCTGCAGGGACAGCTCGGTGGCGGTGGAGACGTTGCTCGCGCCGTCGGCGGGGGCGGTAAAGGTCGCCTTGATCAGCTCGGCGGACGCGGAAGCCGAGGGGCCGCCGGCACTGCCGTCAGGGCCGGTCCATTTGGGCTTGGAACCGTCGTTGCTGCAGCCCGCAGCCAGAACGGCGACACCCGTGAGAGCGGCGATCGTGGCCAGTGCGCGTGCGGAGACTCCCATGTCCACACCTCCTTCGTTGGGCTAGCTAGAGCATGTACCGGTGGCAACACCGGTGTATCCCGTGTTTGTGCCACCGGTCCAAACTTGCGCGAACCCCGTGGTGGCGAGTGATCTTGCATTGCGACATCGTGGGAAGTAACCGATGATCGCAGCCATCCGCTTATTCGACGCGTTCCGGACTGCGTGAGGTTGCGTGACAGTTCGGTAACGGGGCCCCGACCTGCCGCTCGTGGGATTTCTCACGACCTTGCGGGTGGTCGGCCGCCGATGCGCACGGTACGTTGTTGCGCGCGGCGGGCTCGCTGTCATGAGGTACGGACTCGAGTGCCGATCATGCGAATTGCCCCCGTTCTTCGCGTACACTGGCAAGACCGCTCCTTAGGGCCGACGTTGTCCCGATTTGCACTCGATAACGTCAGGAGGCCCCGATGGTTTATTCCCAGCCGGCGCGGCAGGGCCTATACGACCCTGCCTTTGAGCACGACGCCTGTGGGGTCGCCTTCGTCGCTGACATCCACGGTCGAAAGTCCCACGATGTCGTGTTCAAGGGCCTCACGGCGCTGCGCCGGATGGATCACCGAGGCGCTCGCGGTGCGGAGCCCAACACCGGCGACGGCGCTGGGATCATGATCCAGATTCCGGACGCGTTCCTGCGCGAGGTGGTGCCGTTCGCGCTGCCGCCCGCCGGGCAATATGCCACCGGCCTGGCCTTCCTGCCGACCGACGACGACGCCGCCGAGCGCGCCCAGCGGGTGCTGGAGAAGTACGCGCTGGTCGAGGGCGCCCAGGTGCTCGGCTGGCGGGACGTGCCCATCGACGCCACCGACCTCGGCGCCACCGCCCTGGCCGCCATGCCGCGCATCCGCCAGGTGTTCCTCAGCGCGGAGCGGCTCGGCACGCCCGGCGTGGTGCTGTCCGGCCTGGAGCTTGACCGCGTCGTCTACTGCGTGCGCAAGCAGGCCGAGCGGGAGACCCGCGAGCGCGGTATCAAGCTGTACCTGCCGTCGCTGTCCGCGCGCACGATCACGTACAAGGGCATGCTCACCCCGGACCAGGTCGTGTCCTACTTCCCCGACCTGTCCGACGAGCGGGTGGCCTCGGCGATCGCCCTGGTGCACTCGCGCTTCTCCACCAACACGTTCCCGTCGTGGGAGCTCTCGCACCCGTATCGCATCATCGCCCACAACGGCGAGATCAACACGATCCGCGGCAACCGCAACTGGATGGCCGCCCGCGAGGCGCTGCTGGCCACGGAAACCCTGCCCGGCAACATCCGCCGGCTGTTCCCGATCTGCACGCCCGAGGCGTCGGACTCGGCGAACTTCGACGAGGTTCTGGAGCTGCTGCACCTGGCCGGGCGAAGCCTGCCGCACGCGGTGCTGATGATGATCCCGGAGGCATGGGAGAACGACCCGCGCATGGACCCGCTGCGCCGGGCGTTCTACCGCTTCCACGCCTGTCTCATGGAGCCCTGGGACGGCCCGGCCAGCGTCGCGTTCACCGACGGCACCATCGTCGGCGCCGTGCTGGACCGCAACGGCCTGCGCCCCGGCCGCTGGTGGCAGACGAGCGACGGGCTCGTCGTGCTGGCCAGCGAGGCCGGTGTGCTCGACCTCGACCCGGCCACGATCGTGGCCAAGGGCCGCTCGGCGCCGGGCAAGATGCTGCTCGTCGACACCGCCGCCGGGCGCATCCGCACCGACGACGAGATCAAGGCAGAGCTCGCCTCGGCCGAGCCGTACCAGGAGTGGCTGCACGCCGGGCTCATGGACCTCGACCAGCTGCCTGAGCGCGAGCACATCGTGTACACGCACGACTCCGTGCAGCGCCGGCAGCAGACGTTCGGGTACACCGAGGAGGAGCTCAAGATCCTCATCGGCCCGATGGCCAAGGCCGGCGCCGAGCCGCTCGGCTCCATGGGCACCGACACCCCGGTCGCGGTGCTCTCCACCCGGCCGCGGCTCATGTATGACTACTTCACCCAGCTGTTCGCGCAGGTCACCAACCCGCCGCTGGACGCGATCCGCGAGGAGCTGGTGACCAGCGTCGCCGCCACCATCGGCCCGGAGGGCAACCTCCTGCGGCCCGGGCCGGCGTCCTGCCGCCAGATCGCCCTGCCGTACCCCGTCATCGACAACGACGACCTGGCCAAGATCCTGGACATCGACGACGACGGCGACCTGCCCGGCTTCAAGGCCGTGCGGGTGTCGGGCCTCTACCCGGTCCGCGACGGCGCGACCGGCCTCAAGCGCCGCCTCGTCGAGATCATGCGCGGCGTGTCCGAGGCCATCGAGGACGGCGTGCGGATCCTGGTGCTGTCCGACCGCGACTCCACCGCCGACCTGGCCCCGATCCCGTCGCTGCTGCTCACCGCCGCGGTCCACCAGCACCTGGTGCGCGAACAGACCCGCACCCAGGTGTCGCTCGTCGTCGAGTCCGGCGACTGCCGCGAGGTGCACCACGTGGCGCTGCTGTCCGGCTTCGGCGCGTCGGCGGTCAACCCCTACCTGGCCTTCGAGAGCGTCGAGGACCTCATCGCCACCGGGACGCTGACGGACATCGACCCGGACAAGGCGATCCACAACTACGTCAAGGGGCTCGGCAAGGGCGTCTTGAAGATCATGTCCAAGATGGGCATCTCCACCGTCTCGTCGTACTGCGGCGCTCAGGTCTTCGAGGCCGTCGGCCTCGACCCGCAGCTCGTCGAGCGGTATTTCACCGGCACGCCCAGCAAGATCGGCGGCATCGGCCTGGCCGAGGTGCACGCCGAGATCGCCGCCCGGCACGCCCGGGCCTACCCGGCCAACGAGGCCGAGCGGGCGCACCGGCGGCTCGAGGTCGGCGGCGAGTACCAGTGGCGCCGCGAGGGCGAGCTGCACCTGTTCAACCCGGAGACCGTGTTCCTGCTGCAGCACGCGACCCGGTCCCGGCAGTACGACGTCTTCCGCCGCTACACCGCCAAGGTCGACGAGCTCGCCGGGCGGGCCGGCTCCCTGCGCGGGCTGTTCGAGCTGCGCATCGGCACGCGGCCCGCGGTGCCGCTCGACGAGGTCGAGCCGGCCGCGGAGATCGTCAAGCGGTTCGCGACCGGCGCCATGTCCTACGGCTCCATCTCGGCCGAGGCCCACGAGACGCTCGCGATCGCGATGAACAACATCGGCGGCAGGTCCAACACCGGCGAAGGCGGCGAGGACCCGGACCGGCTGCACGACCCGCGCCGCCGCTCCGCGGTCAAGCAGGTCGCCAGCGGACGCTTCGGCGTGACCACCGAATACCTGGTCAACGCCGACGACCTGCAGATCAAGATGGCCCAGGGCGCCAAGCCCGGCGAGGGCGGGCAGCTGCCCGGCAACAAGGTGTGGCCGTGGATCGCCAAGACCCGCCACGCCACCCCCGGCGTCGGGCTCATCTCCCCGCCGCCGCACCACGACATCTACTCCATCGAGGACCTGGCGCAGCTCGTCTTCGACCTCAAGAACGTCAACCCCGCGGCGCGCGTGCACGTCAAGCTCGTCTCCGAGGTCGGCGTGGGCACCGTCGCCGCCGGCGTGGCCAAGACCAAGGCCGACGTCATCCTGATCTCCGGGCACGACGGCGGCACCGGCGCCTCGCCGCTCAACTCGCTCAAGCACGCGGGCACGCCGTGGGAGCTGGGCCTGGCCGAGACGCAGCAGACGCTGCTGCTGTCGGGCCTGCGCGACCGGGTCTGCGTCCAGGTCGACGGGCAGCTCAAGACCGGCCGGGACGTGGTCGTGGCGGCGCTGCTGGGCGCCGAGGAGTTCGGCTTCGCGACCTCGCCGCTGATCGTCTCCGGCTGCATCATGATGCGGGTCTGTCACCTCGACACCTGTCCGGTCGGCATCGCCACGCAGAACCCGGTGCTGCGCAAGCGGTTCAACGGCTCGCCGGAGTTCGTCGAGAACTTCTTCTGGTTCATGGCCGAGGAGGTCCGCGGCTACCTGGCCGAGCTCGGCTTCCGCACGCTCGACGAGGCGATCGGGCACACCGAGCTGCTCGACGTGCGCCCGGCGGTCGACCACTGGAAGGCCGGTGGGCTGGACCTGACGCCGCTGCTGCACGTTCCCCCGCTCGCCGACGACGCGGCGCGGCGGCAGACCACCAAGCAGGATCACCGCCTGGAGCGGGCGCTGGACAACCAGCTCATCGCGGCGGTGTCACCGGCCCTGGACGCCGGCGAGTCGATCCGGCTCGAGGTCGCGGTGCGCAACGAGCACCGCTCCGTGGGTGCCATGCTGGGCGGCGAGATCGTGCGGCGGGTCGGCGGCGCGGGCCTGCCCGACGACACCGTGGACATCACGTTGCGCGGCACCGCCGGGCAGTCGTTCGGCGCGTGGGTCCCCGGGGGCGTCACCCTCCGGCTGGTCGGCGACGCCAACGACTACGTGGGCAAGGGCCTGTCCGGCGGGCGGCTGATCGTGCGGCCCGACGAGCGCGCGCCGTTCGTCGCCGAGGAGCAGATCATCGGCGGCAACACCGTGCTGTACGGCGCGACCGCCGGCCGGCTGTTCATGCGCGGCCGGGCCGGCGAGCGCTTCGCGGTGCGCAACTCCGGCGCCGTCGCGGTCGTCGAGGGCGTGGGCGACCACGGGTGCGAGTACATGACCGGCGGTACCGTCGTCGTGCTCGGCCCCACCGGCCGCAACTTCGCCGCGGGCATGTCCGGCGGGGTCGCCTTCGTCTGGCGGCTCGATCGCGCCCTGGTCAACCAGGAGCTGGTCGACCTGCGTCCGGTGTCCGACCCGGAGGCGCTGCGCGCCCACGTGCGCGAGCACCTCGCCGAGACCGGCTCGGCCGTGGCCGAGCGGCTGCTGGCCGACTGGGACTCCGCGGTCGCGGAGTTCACCGAGGTCATGCCGCGCGACTTCGAGCGCGCGATGGAGGCGATTCGGGCCGCCGAGGCTGCCGGCCGCGACGTGGATGCGGCTGTCATGGAGGTGGCACGTGCCTGACCCGAACGGTTTCCTGCGCGCCGAGCGGCGGCTGCCGGCCCGCCGGCCGGTCCCGGTCCGGCTGCGGGACTGGCGCGAGGTGTACCCGTCCGCCTCCGACGAGCTGATCCGGGAGCAGGCCGGTCGCTGCATGGACTGCGGCATCCCGTTCTGCCACGACGGCTGCCCGCTGGGCAACCGCATCCCGGACTGGAACGACCTGGTCCGCACCGGCGACTGGGACTTCGCGATCGAGGCGCTGCACGCCACGAACAACTTCCCGGAGTTCACCGGCCGGCTGTGCCCGGCGCCGTGCGAGGCCGCCTGCGTGCTGTCCATCGCCGGCGGCCAGGCGGTCACCATCAAGCAGGTCGAGGTCGAGATCATCAACCGGGCCGTGGCGTCCGGGCGGGTCACCCCGCGCCTCGCCCCGGAGCGCACCGGGAAGAGCGTCGGCGTCGTCGGCTCCGGCCCCGCCGGGCTCGCCGCCGCGCAGCAGCTGGCCCGGGCCGGGCACGACGTCACCGTCTACGAGCGCGACGACGCGCTCGGCGGCCTGCTGCGATACGGCATCCCGGACTTCAAGCTCGAGAAGGAGCACATCGACCGGCGCCTGGAGCAGCTGCGCGCCGAGGGCGTGAAGTTCCGCACCGGCGTCAACGTCGGCGTGACCGTCTCCGTCGAGGAGCTGCGGGCGTCGCACGACGCCCTGCTGCTGGCCTGCGGCGCCCTCGCCAGCCGGGACACGCCCGAGACGCCGGGCCGGCAGCTGCGCGGCATCCACCTCGCGATGGACCACCTCATCGAGGCCAACCGCGTCGTCGCCGGCAAGCAGCCGTCCGCGTCGATCACCGCCGCCGGCAAGAACGTCGTCATCATCGGCGGCGGCGACACGGCCGCCGACTGCCTCGGCGTCGCGCACCGGCAGGGCGCGCGCTCGGTGCTGCAGCTCGACCAGTACCCGCTGCCTCCGCAGGAGCGCGACGAGTCCCGCGACCCGTGGCCGACCTGGCCGTGGATCCTGCGCAACTACCCCGCCCACGAGGAGGGCGGGGAGCGCGCCTTCGCCGTCGCCGTCACCTCGTTCGAGGGCGACGCGGACGGCAACCTCACCGCGGTGCGCATCGCCGAGGTCCAGGTCTCCAGGGTGGACGGACGGCGAGTCGTCACCGTCGTGGAGGGGACCGAGCGGGAGTACCCGGCCGACCTCGTCCTGCTCGCCATCGGCTTCGAGGGCACGGAGGAGGGCCCGCTGCTGACCACGCTGGGCCTGACCCGCAACCGCCGCGGCGGCATCGACAGCGGCGCCGACTGGCAGACCAGCGCCCCCGGCGTCTTCGTCGCCGGCGACATGCACCGAGGCGCGTCGCTCATCGTGTGGGCGATCGCCGAGGGCCGCGCCGTCGCCGCGTCGATCCACGACTACCTGGGCGGCGACGGCCACCTGCCCTCGCCGGTCGACCCGGCCGCAGTGTCCCTGTCCGCCTGAGAGGAGACCCTTACCCGCGCCCGGTTTGCGCGTTCTGCGGGAACGTACGCGCGGGGTCGCCGGCGTCGCGGAGCCTCCGGTACCGTCACGGTGTTCGATGCGCATCGTGGCGGGGGAGGGTGCGATGGGCGAGCCGGGTTTCACGGTGGACCTGCACGCGGTAGACGGATTCGGCACCGAGCTCCGGCACGACCTGGACGTGCACCTGTCGTCGGAGAAGATCCAGACCCTGCACATCTTCGCCGGACTCCCGACGTTCGGCACCCGGACCGCAAGCCCGGTCGTCCAGCAGGCCGCGCGGGACTACCACGCGCGCCTGCTGGAGCTGTATGAGGTGATGGACGCCCTGCTCTACAACGGCGAGGTGATGGCACGCGCGGCCCACACCATCGCCGACGCATACGCCACCGCCGACACCCTCTCCGGCGAGGACGTGACCGCTGCTCTCAAGGGCGCGAGGCAGACGGCGAACGCTGACGTCAACGCCGTCGATCCGACCACGGGCAGGCCGATCTGATGGCTCAGACCTACGATGACTACACGCTGGCCAAGCTCTGGGAGATGGTCAAGGACGAGGATCCCGAGACCGGCTTCACGCACGTCAACGCCCTGAATCGGATGCGCGCCGCCCTGGAGCAGCAACGCGACAACCTGAGGACGCAGCGGGACCGCCTGATCGAGGGCTGGCCCCCGGAGCGTAGTGAGGCCGCGACGGCGTTCGTCGGGCGAATCAACGACATGATCGATGTGATGACGTACACCGCGGCCGCCGCCGGCCGCATCTGCACGGGCGTCGACGAGGTGTTCGCCGCGATCCGCGAGGCGAGGCGCCAACTGGAGCCATTGCTGGACGAGTACGCCAGCCGCATCCCCGGCCAGGGCCTGTCGGTCGCGAACAAGGACCACGCCGAGTTGGACCAGCGCGGCCGAAACGTCTTGATCGCAGCCGACACCAAGGCGGCCAAGGCATCCGGGATGCTCAGCTCCAGCCTGCCGCCCTATCGACGCATTGACAACCCCGGCGAATCCATCACCCCGAGCACGGCGGGTTCGGAAGGCGGTCCGGGCTCCTCTGCCAGCGTCCGAGCGTCCGGAGGTGGCCAATCGGTGCTGCCGGCGCCCGTATTCCGTCCGCCGCTGCCCGCGTCAGTAGGCGGCGCATTTCCCGGTAGTGGTTCTGGTGCCGAATCGTCCGGCGCTGACGATGCGCCCGCACTGGCCGGCGGTGTCGCTGGCCAACCGAGCACTGCCGGCGGTGGAGGGGCCGGCTATCCCGTGCCGGGCCAGGCGGGACTCATTGGCGGCGTCGGCCCTGGCCGCTCGGCGCCGGCCGCGATCAGCGCCGTCGCTTTCCGGCCCGGCGGAATCGGGCCGGGCGGTGTGATCGGCGCACCCAGGCCGTCCGATTCCCCAAACGGCCAGTTCACCACGACGCCGATGGCCGGCGCTGGTTCGCGGACGGGGTCCGCGCAACCGGCGCAGCGTCAGATGACCGGGAGGCCGGCTGTGTCGCGCGAGCCGCTCGAATCAGGAAGAACCGGCGGCACTGCTGGCGGGTACAGAGACGACTCCTTCGAGCGGTATGCCGAGCGCCGCCGGTCGAAGCGCACCGACAGCGACGAGCTGTGGTCGGTAGACGAGGGGGTGTCTCCGGTGCTCGACGCAACCAGACCGCAGAGCCATGATCCGGGTCCGGGCGTGTTGGGGATCGACCGTTGATTGTTTCGCTCCGGCGCGTGAGCGCCACAGCGCTGGCGATCGTTCTGGCGGTGATGGCGGCTGCATGCCCAGCGGCCGCTGACAACATCCGTGATCTGCAGTGGCACCTTGCCGCACTGTCCATTCCGGAGGCGCAGAAGATCAGCCAGGGCGAGGGAGTGATGGTCGGCCTTCCGGACACTGGAGTCGACGTCAAGCACGCGGAGTTGACCGAGGCGGTGTTACCCGGGAAGGGGTTCGGGGAGGGCAACGACACTGACGGGATGGTTGACTTCCTCGGCCACGGCACGGCGATGGCCGGCCTGATCGCCGGGCGCGGCCTTCCGAACGGCGGTGGTGTGCTCGGCGTAGCGCCGAAGGCCATGATTCTGCCGCTGCAGACCTTGCGTAACGACGACGGACATGGGGTGGCGGCGCTTCTCGCGGAAGGCATCAACTGGGCTGTCGACCACGGTGCGAAGGTCATCTGCGTGGCTGCGGTTACTGGCGAGGATTCCCAGGTCCAGGCCGCTGTCGACCATGCCCTGCGATCGGACGTCGTTGTGGTCGCAGGAGTCGGCAACACGCCGGATGCGACCACGGTCGGATTCCCCGCGAAGCTGCCGGGGGTACTGGCGGTGGGTGGCACAGACCGCAACGGCGACCATGCGTCGATCTCGGCGACCGGGCCCGAGATGCTGGTCGCCGCACCCGCGGTGGATGTTGTCTCGACAAGACCGTTTGGCAAGTACGCCCTTGGGACGGGCACCAGTGACGCTACCGCGATCGTGGCTGGGGTGGTGGCGTTGGTTCGGGCCAGGTTTCCGGGGCTCTCCGGGGTCGAGGTCGTCCACCGGATCACGGCCACCGCTACCGACAAGGGTAAGCCTGGGCGGGACGACGAATACGGCTTCGGGATCGTGAACCCCGTGGCTGCGCTCACCGCCGATGTGCCGTCCGCGGCGGCCTCGCCGTCGACGGGTGGGTCACCACCCCTTGCCGGCACACAGCCTGTGGGGGATGGTGGGGCGGTCAGGGTCGCCTTGCTCGTCGGTGGGGTGGTGGTGCTCGTCGGGGGGCTGGTGATCGCGGTGTGGCGGTGGCGGCTGCCGCGAGATTGATCACCTCCAGGTTAGTGTGTGGCGATCACCCCTGGCGGGTAAGGCGCGCAGAATGGGGAACACGGTCGTTGACACGCTCGCGCCGCTGGGGGTTGCGCTCGGGGCCGCATTGCTGGGGCTGCTCGCGGTGCAAGTCCTGCACAAGGTGATCCTGCGGGTCGGGCGGCAGTCGAAGTTCTTCTGCGAGCTCGCCAACCGGATCCACCGGCCGATGCAATGGGTCGTCGTGCTCTGCGCGGTGTACTTCGCGGTGCGCGCCACCGCCGACGGGGCGCCCTGGCGGCACGCGTTCCTGCACGCCGATCAGCTGGTCATCATCGCGGCGGCCGCCTGGCTGCTGGTGTCGCTGCTCGTGGTGGTCGAGGACACCGCGCTGTCGCGGGTCCGCACCGACGTTCCGGACAACCGTACGGCCCGGCGCGTGCACACGCAGGTGGTGATGTTGCGGCGGGTCACGGTGGCGGTCGTGGCGGTGCTGGCCGGCGCGGTGATGCTCATGACGATCCCCCAGGCGCGGCTCGTGGGCACGAGCGTGCTCGCCAGTGCCGGGTTCGCGGGCATCATCGCCGGTCTCGCGGCGCAGAGCGTGCTGCGCAACATGTTCGCGGGGCTGCAGCTGGCCTTCTCCGACGCGGTACGCCTCGGCGACGTGGTCATCGTCGAGAACGAGTGGGGGCGGATACAGGAGATCACCCTGTCGCACGTGGTCGTGCACGTGTGGGACGACCGGCGGCTGATCCTGCCGACCTCGTACTTCACCGAGAAGCCGTTCGAGAACTGGACCCGCACCGAGTCGGCGCTGCTCGGCGCGGTCATGTTCGACGTGGACTGGTGGCTGCCGGTGCCGGAGATGCGCGAGGAACTGCGCCGGGCGCTGGAGTCGACGGACCTGTGGGACGGGCGGGTGTCGGTGCTGCAGGTGGTCGAGGCCACCGGCCACGCGATGCGGCTGCGGGCCTTGGTCAGCGCCCCGGACGCGCCGAAGCTGTGGGACCTGCGCTGCTTCGTGCGCGAGCACCTCGTGACCTGGCTGCGCGACGCGCACCCGTCGGCGCTGCCGCGCATGCGGGCCGAGATGAACTCGGCGATGCCGCTGCACGCGACGCTCACCGGTCAGACCGTCACCACCGACGGGGACTCGCGGGTGTTCAGCCACAGCGTCGACGGCCGGGCCCGCGCGGAGGCGTTCACCGGGCGCGAGTGATGATCCGGGCCGCGACCAGTGTGGCCAGCACGCCCGCCACGATCGGCAGCGCCGGGCCCGTGAACGCCGCACACACCCACGACGAAGGCCGACAAGTAGACCAGCTGGCTCCTCGAAGTACAGCCACCAGAATGCGAACACGATCACCCACCACAGCCGGGCCGTGTCGAAGCCGCCCTGCACCGCCACGGTGGTCGACAGGATGATCTCGCCGAGCACGATGATGAACAGCAGGCCGTACCGCTCGGCGATGTGGTGCGGGTGCCACGGCGTGGACCGGTCCCGCTCATGCACGCGGTGACGCCGGCGGCCATGCGCAGCGCGGTGCGCCGGCCCTCGGTGCTCGCGCGCGCGGCACGCAGCCACTGTGCGGCGAGCGCGATCCGCATGATCGCGTAACCGAGCGTGACGATTCCGAGCCGCTCCTCGAACGCGCCGGGCATGCCGGCCGCCAGTGCCAGGACCCCGGCGATCTGCAGTAGGGCCGTCAGCCGATAGGGGACGTCATCGGTGTCGTACGCCGAGGCGAACTGCGATGGCGACCACGAAGCACAGGTCGAACAGCAGCTCGAGCGGGGTCGCCACCCGGTGCGTCTCGCGGGTGTCGCGGGCGCGCATGGGCCAGCGCCATTGGGGGATGGTGGCCATCGGACCAGTATCGGGGAAACCCCCAGTGGACGGCGTCTCAACTGATGGCTTGTGACCGGGGCAGCCGAAACGCGCGGTGGCGAAGGGGCTAGCCTCGAGATGTGACTCGACGCGCCAAAATCGTCTGTACGCTCGGCCCGGCCACATCGTCGGCCGAGCGGCTCCGTGGCCTAGTCGACGCCGGGATGGACGTCGCGCGGCTCAACTTCAGCCACGGTAGCCACGAGGATCATGCCTCGGTGTACAACCTCGTTCGGGAGGCCGCCATCGCCGCCGGCCGCCCCGTTGGAATTCTCGCAGACCTCCAGGGTCCCAAGATCCGTCTCGGCCGCTTCGCAGACGGACCGCACGAGTGGCGGAATGGGGACACCGTCGTCATCACCAGTGACGACATTCTCGGCACTGCCGACCGGGTCTCGTGCACGTACAAGAAGCTTCCGCAAGAGGTCAAGCCCGGCGACCGACTGCTCATCGACGACGGCAAGGTCGCCGTCGAGGTGATCGCCGTCAACGGCAACGACATCTCCGTCCTCGTCACCGAGGGCGGCCCGGTCTCCAACAACAAGGGCGTCTCGCTGCCGAACGTGGCCGTGAGCGTGCCGGCACTGTCTGAGAAGGACGCCGAGGACCTGCGCTTCGCGCTGCGCCTCGGCGCGGACTGGATCGCGCTGTCCTTCGTGCGCTCGCCCGAGGACATCAAGCTCGTCCACGAGATCATGGCGGAGGAGGGCATCCGTCGCCCGGTCATCGCCAAGGTCGAGAAGCCCGAGGCGGTCGCCTCCCTCGAAGCCATCGTCAACGCGTTCGACGGCGTCATGGTCGCGCGCGGTGACCTCGGCGTGGAGATGCCGCTCGAGCAGGTGCCGCTGGTGCAGAAGCGCGCCGTGCAGCTGTGCCGCGAGCAGGCCAAGCCGGTCATCGTCGCGACCCAGATGCTCGACTCGATGATCGAGAACGCGCGGCCGACCCGGGCCGAGGCCTCCGACGTGGCCAACGCGGTGCTCGACGGCGCCGACGCCGTCATGCTCTCCGGGGAGACTAGCGTCGGGAAGTACCCCATCCTGACCGTCTCCACGATGGCTCGCATCGTCGCGACCACCGAGGCCGGCTCGCTGTCCGTGCCCCGGCTGCAGCACGACCCGCGCACCAAGGGCGGTGCGCTCACCTCGGCGGCTTCCAACATCGCGCGCAACATCGGCGCGAAGGCGCTGGTCGCGTTCTCCCAGACGGGCGACACGGTGCGCCGCCTCGCCCGGCTGCACTGCGAACTGCCGCTGCTGGCGTTCACCCCGGAGCCAGGAGTCCGCAACCAGCTCACCCTCAGCTGGGGCGTGCAGACCTTCGACGTGCCGTTCGTGGCGCACACGGACGAGATGTTCAAGCAGGTCGACATGATCCTCGTCGGGCTGCCGTGGCTCGCGCCCGGCGACGACGTGGTCATCGTCGCCGGCTCGCCGCCCGGCACCCCGGGCTCGACGAACACGCTGCGGGTGCACCAGCTGGGAGCACTGTCACACGACTGAGTGGACCCGGTGGGTCGGCCCTTGCGTAGATTGTCCGTGTGACCGAACTGGTTGGCGGGCAGGCCGCGGTGGACGACCTCGTCCGGCTCCTGGATCTTGAGGCACTGGGGGACGACCGGTTCCTGGGCATCAGCCCGCCGGTCGGCCCCCAGCGTGTCTATGGCGGGCAGGTGGCCGGCCAGGCGCTGGTCGCCGCCGGGCGCACCGTCGACCCGCAGCGGCGGGTCCACTCGCTGCACGGCTACTTCGTGCGCCCGGGCGATCCGAGCGTGCCGATCACGTACACCGTGGAGAACATCCGCGACGGCCGGTCGTTCTCGGTGCGCCGCTCCGTCGCCGAGCAGCACGGCAAGGTGATCTTCTTCATGTCCGCCTCGTTCCACCGCCACGAGGAGGGCCTGGACCACCACGAGCCCGCCCCCGCGGACGTGCCCCCGCCTGACGAGTTGCCGACAATGGCGGAGCGTATGGCGAAGTACGAGGAGCGGGCCGGCATCTGGGCGGTCGTCCCGCGCCCGATCGACATGCGCTACGTCGGCGAGCCCGGCTGGGTCCGCCCGGGTGACCGCCCGGCCGAGGCCCGCCAGCGGGTCTGGATGCGCTTGGACGGCAAGCTGCCTGACGACCCGGTCCTGCACACCTGCGTGCTCACGTTCGCCTCCGACATGACGCTGCTCGACTCGGTCCTGTCCGCGCACGGCGCCGTCTGGGGACCCGGCGGCTTCGTCGGTGCGAGCCTCGACCACGCGATGTGGTTCCACCGCCCGTTCCGCGCCGACGAGTGGTTCCTCTATGACTGCGTGAGCCCATCCGCGTCCGGCGCGCGCGGCCTGGCCACCGGCCGCATGTTCAGCCTCGACGGACGTCACATCGCGACGGCCGTGCAGGAAGGCCTGTTGCGGCGCGTGGGAGGATGAGAGCATGCGCCTTTCAGCCCGAGTTGACTACGCGCTGCGTGCGGTGAGCGAGCTGGCGGCCACCTCCGCGGACGGCAGGCTGGTGACCGCGGATCGCCTCGCCTCGGCCCAGGAGATCCCGCCGAAGTTCCTGGAGAGCATCCTGCTGCAGCTGCGCCGAGGCGGCATCGTCGTGGCGCAGCGTGGCCCTGAGGGCGGCTACCGCCTGGCCCGCCCGGCCGGTGACATCTCCCTGGCGGAGATCATCCGCGTGATCGACGGCCCCCTCGCCAACGTCCGCGGCCAGCGCCCCGAGGAGCTCGGCTACCACGGCGCCGCGTCGGCCCTGCAAGACGTGTGGATCGCGCTGCGCGCCAACGAGCGGCTGATCCTGGAGACGGTCACGATCGAGGACGTGGTGACGGGCGAGCTGCCGGAGCGGGTGCGCAATCTGGTCGCCGACCCGCGCGCCTGGGTCTGAGGGGCCTTCGCATTTCCGGGACTCGGGTCCGCTTCACTCGCGGACCGTCCCTCCCGCGAGACACCGGGTCCGCGGTGCCAAGAGCAGTACTCGCTATTTTCGATCGGGTTAATAGGAGATAGGATCGGCGCATGATCGTCGTGCTCTCCGGGAATCCACGCCCTCACTCGCGCACGTTGCACCTGGCCGAGGAGGTCGGCGCCGCGCTCGCCGAGCGGCTGTCCCAGCCGGTACCGCACACCATCGACGTCGCGGCCCTCGGCACCCGCCTGCTGCAGCCCGGCGACGGCGTGGTCCTCGACGCGATCGGCCGGCTGCGCCGTGCGAGCCTGCTGGTGGTGGCGACCCCGACGTACAAGGGGACGTACACCGGCGTCCTGAAGGTCCTGCTCGACCAGCTGCCCGCCGACGGCCTGCGCGATGTCGCCGCCGTCACGGTCGTCACCGCCGGCGTCCGTCCCCAGGCCGATGCGACCGAGCGTTACCTGCAGGAGCTGCTCACCGAGCTCGGCGCCGTGCCCGTGCTGCCCGGCCTGGCCGTGGTGGAGTCGGAGCTGGCCAACGCCGGCACCGCCGCCGCCGAGTACGTGGCGCGCATCGGCGACTCCTTCACCGCCGCCGACGCGCCCTGACCGGCGCCGCTGCCCACGCGGGAGCCGGCCCACCCGGCGCCGACGTCAGTTGGGCAGCGAGGCGACCATCATCGGCGCCGCCGTGCCGCCGGCGCCGTGCTCGACCAACTCGTTGAGCGACCGGGCGATGCTCACCAGCGCATAGGTCTGCGTCACCCGCAGCGTCCGGTCCATCTCGAGATCGTCGGCCATGTCCAGCTCGGCGCGAATGCTGCGCAGGAAGCCCTCGGCGGCCTGCAGATACGGGTCGTGCGCTTTCGGCATGACCCGAGCGTAGGTCGCGGCCCCGCGTTCCTGGGCACGGTTCGCCCAGACCGGCGCCCGCGGCGTCGATCTGGTCTGCGCCCGTGTCCGCCGTGTCGCCAGGGCGGCCGGGCCGTGGGGCTATTGGGTTGTCGGGGCTACCGGGCTATCGGGGTTGCCAGGCCGCCGGCGGGGTGGTCAGCCGGCGCACGTGGGCCGGCATCCGCCCGCGCACCACGTCGGCGAGGCTGACCTCGTCGAGCACGTTGCGCACCGCGGCCCGCACGGCGACCCACAGCTGCTGCAGGTGCTCGGCGGTCCCGGAGTACAACGCCTCCTCTGGCCGCACCCCGCGGACCTCCGCGAGCGGCCCGTCGACGGCGCGTAGCACGTCGCCGACCATGATCTCTGACGGTTGGCGGGTGAGCACGTACCCCCCGTCGACGCCCCGCTGCCCCCGGACCAGGCCGGCCCGGCGCAGGTCGCCGAGCACCGCCTCGAGGAATTTACGGGGCATGTCCTGTTCGTCGGCGAGGCCGGCGGCCGAGACCACCGCCGGATAGGCGGCGGCGAGCCCAAGGGAGGCCCGCACCGCGTAATCCCCGCGCGCCGAGATGTGCATCGAAAGACTGCCTTTCCGGCCGGGTTTGTGGTACAGGTTTTTCCTATACCAATGTAGGGTGCCCGCTCGCGGGCGATCCCCGGGGTAGCGTTGTCGGATTATGCGATCCGATGAGCCACGCCGTGGTGCCGACCATAACGTGATGCGGGAGGTTAACCGCTCACTGGTGCTTGCCCTGGTCAAGGAGGGCGGTCCGGTCTCGCGGGCGAGCATCGCACGATCGACGACCCTGGCCAAGCCCACGGTGTCCGCGATCGTCGACGAGCTCATCGCCGACGGCCTGGTCCGCGAGATCGGCCCCGGCTCCACCGCCGTCAGCGGCGGGCGCCCCCCGATCCTGCTGGAGTTCAACGCACGCTCCCAGCTGGTGGTGGGCGTGCACATCGGCGCCCGCCGCACCGCGATCGCGATCGGCGACGCCGCCGGCGAGGAGATCGTCCGCCGCGAGTTCCCGACCCCGCGCCCCGGCGCGACCCCGACCGCCGCCGCACCCCCCGTGATCGCCGCCGATCCGCCGAGCGCCGCGGCGCCCCGGCCGGTCGACGCCGGTCCAGGTGAGGCCGCTCCGGCTGGGGCTACGCCGGGTTGGGCCGCTCCGGGTGGGTTCGGGCCGGGTTCTGCGGGTCCGGGTGGTGTCGCTTCGGACGGGGTCGGGCCTGGCGAGGTCGCTCCGGGTGGAGCCGGGTCCGGTTCAGCGAGTCCGAGTGGTGTTGCTCCGGCTGAGGTCGGGCCGGGTGGTGGTGGTGTCGCTCTGGACGAGGGCGGGCTGGATGGGGCTGCTGCGGGTCTGGCGGGTGTGCGTGATGCCGCTTCGCGTGGGGCGGGTCCGGGTGGTGTCGCTCTGGACGAGGGCGGGCTGGATGGGGCTGCTCCGGGTCTGGCGGGGGTGAGTGACGCCGCTCTGGACAGGGTCGGGCCGGATGGGGCCGGGCCGGGTGCCGGGCTGGTGGGTGAGCCGGCGGGCGCGTTCCGGGACGGACTCGCGCCCGCCGATCCCGGGGTGGTGTTACGGCTCGTGGCGAGCGAGGTGCGCGCCGCGATCGCCGGGGCCGGGCTGCCGGGTGCAAAGATCGCCGCGGTCGGCGCCGTGCTGCCGGGGCTCACCGACTTCCACACCGGCGTGTGCCTGTTGGCGCCCAACCTGGGCTGGCGCGACGTATCGGTCCGCGACATCCTCGCCGCCGAGCTCGGCGCACCCGTCTACGTCCACAACGCCGGGCAGGCCGCGGCCGTCGCGGAAAACCTTGAGGGGGCCGGGGGGCGGGTGGGGGACCTGGCGCTGCTGTACGCCGGCACCGGCCTGTCCGCCGGGATCCTCTCCGACGGCCGGGTGTTCCACGGCGTCGGCGGCACCGCCGGGGAGATCGGGCACAACGCGGTGCCGGGCATCGACGAGCCGTGCAACTGCGGCAACGTCGGCTGCCTGGAGACGGTGGCGTCGGGGCCGGCGATCGTGCGGGCCGCGCGGCGCGCGCTGGCGGAGGGGGAGGCGTCGGCGCTGGCGGAGGTGGACGGGTTCGACGCGCGCGACGTGGCGGCGGCCGCGCAGGCCGGCGACGCCGTGGCCGGGCGGGTCATCGCCACGGTCGGTGAGCACCTCGGCCTGGCCGCGTCGTGGCTGATCAACGCGTACAACCCGGCGCTCGTCGTGGTCGGTGGCGGCCTCGCCGCGATCGGTGACCTGCTGCTCGACCCGCTGCGCGCCGCCGCGGCCCGGCACGCCCTGGCGCCCGCGCTGCGGGGCGTGGAGATCCGCGCCTCGGTCCTGGGCCCGGACGCCGAGGTCCGCGGCGCGGTGCTGCTCGCCTTGCAGCACTCGGAGACGTACTACCGCGTGGTCTTCCGGGCCTGACCTCCGAACGCAGGGCTCCCTCCAGAACGCAACGCTCTGTTCCGCCGGGCGGGCACGGGCGGCGGGTCGGTCCGGCTCGGGGTTAGTTCTTTTCTTGAACTAACCCCGGCTCGCGGCGTAGCCTGGGGCCCACATCCGCCAATTCCCGCCCGCGAAGAGGTAGCTCATGAACGATTACCAGCCCAGCCGCGAGGACAAGTTCTCCTTCGGGCTGTGGACCGTCGGCTGGCAGGCCCAGGATGTGTTCGGCGGGCCGACGCGCGCGCCGCTGGACTCGGTCGAGGCCGTGCACCGGCTGTCGGACCTCGGCGCCGCCGCGGTGACGTTCCACGATGACGACCTGTTCCCGTTCGGCAGCGACGACGCGACTCGCGACAAGCTCATCGGGCGCTTCAAGGAGGCGCTGCGGGACACGGGCCTGCGGGTGGAGATGGTCACCACCAACCTGTTCAGCCACCCCATCTTCAAGGACGGCGGGTTTACCTCGAACGACCGCGCGGTCCGGCGCTTCGCGCTGAAGAAGGTGTTGCGCAACATCGACCTCGCCGCCGAGCTCGGGGCCGAGACGTATGTGCTGTGGGGTGGGCGCGAGGGGGCCGAGTCCGGCGGGGCGAAGGACGTCGCCGCGGCGCTGGACCGCTACCGCGAAGGGCTCAACCTGCTGTGCGCCTACGTGCGCGACCAGGGGTACGACATCCGGTTCGCGCTTGAACCCAAGCCCAACGAGCCCCGTGGCGACATCCTGCTGCCCACCATCGGCCACGCCCTCGCGCTCATCGCGACGCTCGAGGAGCCCGCGCGGGTGGGGCTCAACCCGGAGGTCGGCCACGAGGAGATGGCGGGGCTGAACTTCGCCCACGGCATCGCCCAGGCCCTGTGGCACGGCAAGCTGTTCCACATCGACCTCAACGGCCAGCACGGGCCGCGCTTCGACCAGGACCTGCGCTTCGGCGCCGGAAACCTCCGCGGCGCGTTCTGGACCGTCGACGTGCTCGAGAACGGTGGGTACACCGGCTACCGCCACTTCGACTACAAGCCGCCGCGCACCGAGGACTACGACGGGGTGTGGGAGACGGCCCGCGCCTGCATGCGCAACTACCTGATCCTGCGCGAGCGGGTGCGCGCGTTCCGCGCCGACCCCGAGGTGGCCGCGGCGCTGGCGGCGGCCCGGGTCGAGGAGCTCTACGAGCCGACGCTGGCCGAGGGCGAGACGATCGACTCGCTGCGGGCCGAGGAGTTCGACGTGGACAAGCTCGCCGCGCGCGGCGGCGCCTTCGAGGTCCTCGACCAGCTGGCGATGGAGCACCTGCTCGGGGTGCGCTCATGACCGGCCCGGAGCGCGGCGTAGGGGCCGGTCATCCTAGGTTCAGCTGGGCGGAGGTTTCGGCATGACCCTTGTCGCCGGGGTGGACACGTCCACCCAGTCGACGAAGGTGCTCGTGTGTGACGCGGACACCGGCGCGGTCCTGCGGGAGGGCCGGGCCGGGCACCCGGACGGGACCGAGGTCGCGCCCGAGCACTGGTGGCGCGCGTTGCAGGAGGCGACCGCCGGTGGGCTGCTCGACGGGGTCGCCGCCATCGGCGTCGGCGGGCAGCAGCACGGGATGGTCCTGGTCGACGAGGCCGGCGAGGTCGTCCGCGACGCGCTGCTGTGGAACGACACCCGCTCCGCCGGCGCCGCCGAGGACCTGATCGGCGAGCTGCCCGGCGGCGCCGCCGGCTGGGCCGAGGCCGTCGGGCTGGTGCCGGTGGCGAGCTTCACCGTCACGAAGCTGCGCTGGGTGGCCCGCAACGAGCCGGACGTCGCGGCCCGCGCGGCGGCCGTCATGCTGCCGCACGACTGGATCACGCACCGGCTGCGGGCCGGCGGCGGTGCGGAGCCGACCACGGACCGTGGCGACGCCTCCGGGACCGGGTACTGGTCGCCGTCGACCGGGCGGTATCGCACCGACCTGGTGCGCCTGGCGTTCGGGCGGGACCTCGCGCTGCCCCGCGTCGCCGGGCCGGCCGAGGTCGTCGGCGAGACCGATGGCGGCGCGCTGCTCGCCCCCGGCACCGGCGACAACATGGCCGCGGCGCTCGGCCTCGGCCTGCGCCCCGGAGACGTGGTGGTGTCGCTGGGCACGTCCGGCACCGTGTTCGGGGTCTGTGCGACGCCGGTGGCCGACCCCGGCGGCACGGTCGCCGGATTCGCCGACGCCAGCGGCCGGCACCTGCCGCTGGTCGCGACGCTGAACGCGGCCCGGGTGCTCACCGCGGCCGCGGACCTGCTCGGCGTGCCGCTGTCCAAGCTGGACGAACTGGCGCTGTCGGCGGAGCCGGGCGCGGGCGGGCTGACGCTGCTGCCCTATCTCGACGGCGAGCGCACCCCCAACCTGCCCGCCGCCCGCGGTCTGCTCAACGGCCTCACCCGCGCCAACGCCGGGCCGGCGAACCTGGCCCGCGCCGCGTACGAGGGCACGCTGTGCGGCCTGGCCGACGGCCTCGACGCGGTCCGCGCGGTCGGCGTGCCGGTGCAGCGGGTGCTGCTCATCGGCGGCGCCGCGGCCTCGGCGGCGGTCCGGGCGATCGCGCCGGCGCTGCTCGGGGTGCCGGTGAGCGTGCCGGAGCCGGGGGAGTACGTGGCGCTCGGCGCGGCCCGTCAGGCGGCGTGGGCGCTGCGCGGCACGGCCGAGGCGCCGGCGTGGCCGGTGTCCGCGGCCGAGGTCACCGCCGTCCCCGCCGAGGGGATCCGCAAGGTGTACGCCGAGGTGCGCGACCGTGCGCAGGCCCTGCTGCGGTGACCGGACCACCGCGCTGACACGGCTGCGCGGATGACGAGAGCGCTTTGTGTCAGGCCAGGGTTCGAGCCGGTTCGCGCCGGTTCGAACCCTGGCCCGCACCGCGTTCGCGGCGCGACGCGCCCACGGCGCGTCGTCCCGCCCGGGCGCGTCAGGCCGGCCAGTTGCCGGTGAGCCGGCGCACGCCGGCGGCGCCGCCGCGGTCGATGGCCGCCTTCACCACCGCGAAGATCGCGCCCTGGAGCGCGGCGGCGGCAAGGACCTCGGCCCAGCCGTACTCGCCCGACGTCGGCTCGGGCGCGTCCTCCTCGCCGGCCAGGCGCTTCCAAACCTGCTTGAACACGAAGCCCGCCGCCACCCCGCCGGCGATGCCGGACGCGATGCTCAACGGCTTGTACAGCAGCTTGCTCACCTGGGCTCCATCCGTCGGGTGGCGTCACGGCCGTGGGTTGCGGTAACGGATGAGCGCGGCCAGGATCAGCAGCGCGGAGCCGACGACCCACGGCGCCGGGCGGTCCCGCGCCGAGCGGACCATCCGGCGCAGCCCCGTCTCGACGCTGCGCCGCGGGTTGGTGCGCAGCTCGCGGCCCGCGTAGGCGGCGTTGACCGCCACCTGCTCGACGCCCTCGCGCATGCGCAGCCTCGCGGCCGTGACCGAGGAGTGCATCGCCTCCTGAGCGCGGGCCTTCACGTCCGCCTTCGCGGCGAGTGCCTCGACGGTCGCGCCGAGGCCGGCGCGGGTCCGGGCGATCTCCTCGCGCAGCGCGGCCGCGTCGGCGGCCGCGTTGTGCCCGTTGTGGCTGTACCGGTCGCCGCCGCGGCCGGAGCGGTCGTATCTGGGCTCGGCTGCGGTCATCGTTGCCCCCCGTGCTTGACCGAGGCGGCGATGACGTCGATGTCGGCGCGGACGCCGGCGACCGCGCCCTGCGGCATCGGCGATCCCGCCTTTCGCATCTGGCCGCGTCCGAGCAGCGCCAGCACGCCGGCGATGACCAGCAGTACCGCGCCGATGATCAGGGCCGACAGCCACGCCGGCACGGCCGCGGCCAGGCCGATGACGGCGGCCGCCAGCAGCGCGCCGACGCCGTAGAACGCGACGACGCCGGCGCCGCCGAACATGCCGGCCCCGACGCCGGCCCGCTTGCCCTTCTGGGTGAGCTCGATCTGGGCAAGCTTCAACTCGTCGCGCACCAGCGTGGACATCTGCTCGGCGGCGAGCCTGACGAGCTCTGCCGTGGACCGGTCGCCGACCGGCGTCGCGGGGCCGGCGACCGGGTTCTCTACGCGCGGCGGTGCGGCCGGGCGGTCGTTCAGGGTGTACGTCATGGCTTCTCCTCTCGGCCGTACCTGCCTGATTCCCCGCCCGGGCCAGGACCTAACCCGCAACTGTGGCCGCGGGCGCCCCACTGGCCCCGGGCGTCCCGCGCGCCGGCTCCGGCTCCTCCCGGGCCCGGGCCGGCAGCAGGAACGCGAGTCCCCCGGCGAGGGCGAGCAGGCCGAGCTCGAGCCACAGCACGCGCTCCAGCGAGCCGGTGAACCCGCCGCCAGCACCGAGCCAGGAGAAGAACGCGGTGCCGAGCACGGCGACGCCGACCGCGCCGCCGATCTGCTGCGCGGCGGTGAGGGTGCCGGACGCGGAGCCGACCTCGTGCTCGTCGACGGCGGCGAGGACGATGTCGAAGTACGGCGCCATCGACGCGCCCATGCCGGCACCCAGGACGAACAGGGCGGGCACCAGGGGCCACGGCGTGGCGAGCCCGGTCCCGCCGGTGGCGGCGAGGGTGGCCAGCAGCGCGGCGGCGCCGAGGCCGACGACCGCGGTACCGCCGACGAGTAGCCGCCGGCCGCCGAACCGGGCGCCGAGGGCCTGCGCGGCGACGGCGCCCGCTGCGGTGCCGAACGCCCACGGCGACTGGGCGAGGCCGGCGCGCAGCGGGGAGTAGCCGAGGCCGAGCTGGAGGTACACGCTGAGGATGAGGGTCAGGCCCATGAGCCCGGCGAAGAAGATCAGCCCGACCAGGAGACCCGCGTTGAAGCGGCGCTTGGCCAGCAGGGACGGCTCCACCAGCGGGCTGTGCCCGGCCCGCACGCGGCGGCGCTCGTAGCGCTGGAACATCGCGAAGGCCGGCAGGGACGCGATCATCGCCGCCCAGCACCACCAGGGCCAGCCGAGCTCGCGCCCCTGCACGAGGGGGAAGACGAGCAGGAGCAGCGCCGCGCCAAGCAGTGCGGTGCCGGGCAGGTCCAGGCGCAGCGCGGGATCGCGCTCGGTGGCGGCGCGGGGGAGCACCAGCGCGGCTCCGGCGAGCGCGGCCAGCCCCACCGGCAGGTTGATCAGGAAGATCATCCGCCAGCCGGTGCCGAACAGGTCGGCGCCGACGAGCAGTCCGGCGAGGATCGGCCCGCAGACCGCGGACAGGCCCATGACGGGGCCGAACGCGCCGAACGCCGCGCCGATCCGCTCGGGCGGGAACGCCGCCTTGATCAGGCCTAGACCCTGCGGGATGAGCACGGCGCCGGTCAGGCCCTGCAGCACGCGGAACGCGACCAGCCAGGCCGGGCCGGGGGCGAGCGCGCACAGCAGCGACATGAGGGTGAACCCGGCGGCCCCGGCCATGAACATGCGGCGGCGGCCGAAGATGTCGCCGAGGCGGCCACCGGTGACGAGGCCGATGGCGAACGCGAGGGTGTAGCCGGCGGCGAGCCACTGCAGAAACCCGGTGCCGCCGCCGAGATCGGCGCGGATGGACGGGCCGGCGATGGTGATGATCGTGGCGTCGAGGAGGTCCATCACCTCGGCGGCCAGCACGACGGCGAGGACGGCCCATTTCCAGCGGTAGGGATCGGGATGCGAACGGTGTTCGTTAATCACGAACACTGTTTTAGTTTCGAACACTGTTCGTGTCAAGTAATATTGCCCGGTGTCCGCAGCCGCGATCCCCGCCCCACCATGGCGGGCGCCGAAGAAGCCACCGGCCGCCCGCCAGCCCCTGAGCGCGGAGGCGGTGCTGAGCACGGCCCTGCGCCTTGTCGACCGGGACGGCCTCGACGCGCTCAGCATGCGGCGCGTCGCGCAGGAGCTCGGCACCGGCGCGGCGTCGCTCTACGCGTATTTCGCCAACAAGGAGGAGCTGCTCGAGCAGCTGCTCGACCGGGTCATCGGCGAGGTCCCGCTGCCGTCACCGGCCGCGCCCGACTGGGTCGCCGAGGTCAAGCGCAGCTGCTACGCCAGCCGCGCGGTCTTCTGCTCTCACCGCGACCTCGTCAAGGTCGCCCGGGCCAACATCCCCGTGGGCCCCAACTCGCTGCGGTACACCGAGGCGATGCTCGCCGTCCTGCGCGGCGCCGGCATCCCCGACCGCATCGCTGCCTGGAGCTTGGACCAGCTGTCGCTCGTCATCGTCGCCGACGCCGTCGAGGCCGCGATCCACGCCGAGCACGGCCGGCGCACCGAGGCCGACGCCGAGCCCTACTTCGCGCAGGTGCGCGACTACCTCGCCAACCTGCCCGCCGACGAGTTCCCCAACCTCGTCGCCATGGCGTCCAGCATGGTCGAGGGCAGCGGCGACGAGCGGTTCGCGTTCGCCATCGACCTCATGCTCGGCGGCCTCGCTCGATACGCCCGCGGCGGTGACGGGCGGTGACCGCCATCGTGGGACTCGTGCATCAGGGCACCGTGTACATCGGCGGCGACAGTGCTGGCGCGTCGGGGTGGAGCCTCACCGTCCGGGCCGACACCAAGGTCTTCCACAACAACGGGTATCTGTTCGGCTTCACCACGTCGTTCCGGATGGGGCAGCTCATCCGGTACTCGCTCAAACCCCCGAAGCCCGTCGGCGACATCGACCGCTTCATGGCCACCCGGTTCATCGACGCCGTCCGCGAGTGCCTCAAGGCCGGCGGCTGGGCTCGCCGCGACAGCGAGCGCGAGGAGGGTGGCACGTTCCTCGTCGGCGTCAAGGGCCGGCTCTTCACCGTCCACGACGACTACCAGGTCGCCGAGGCCGCCGACGGGTATGCCGCCGTCGGGGTCGGCGACGAGATCGCCCTCGGCGCCCTCTTCGCCACCGCCCAGTCCCGCATGGCCCCGCAGCGGCGCGTCGAGATCGCCCTGCGCGCCGCCGAACGCTTCAGCGCCGGCGTACGCGGCCCGTTCGTCTGCTTGTCCCAGCCACCGGGACTGCTTCCGGACTGAAGCATCGCACTACGGTGGGGCCATGACGTTCTCGATCGTCGGGCGCTCCGCTGACGGCCAGTCCATCGGTGTCGCCGTCGCCAGCAAGTTCCTCGCCGTCGGTGCCGCCGTCCCGGCCGCCGAGGCCGATGTCGGCGCCCTCGCCACCCAGGCGTTCGCGAACCTCGCCTACCGCGCCCAGGGCCTCGCCATGCTGCGCACCGGCACCGCCGCCGCCGACGTGGTCGCCGGACTCACCGCCGCCGACCCCGGCCGCGCCACCCGCCAGCTCGGCGTCGTCGGCCCGGCCGGAGACGGCGCCACCTACACCGGCGACGAGTGCTTCGCCTGGGCCGGCGGCGTCGCCGGCGACGGGTACGCCATCCAGGGCAACATCCTCGCCGGCCCCGCCGTCGTCGCCGAGATGGAGCGGGCCTGGCTCGCCGCCCCCGGCCTGCCGCTGGCCCGGCGGCTGCACGCCGCCCTCGCCGCCGGGGACGCCGCCGGTGGCGACAGCCGCGGCCGGCAGAGCGCCGCCCTGTTCGTCGTGCGCCGCGGCGCCGGCTACGGCGGGCTGAGCGACGTCGAGGTCGACCTGCGCGTCGACGACGACCCGGATCCGGTGACCCGGATGGGGGGCCTCATCGGCCTCTGGGAGTTGTACCTCGGCAAGCCCGACCCGGCCACGCTGCTGCCCCTGGAGGGGGCGCTCGCCGACGAGGTCCGCGACCGGCTGGCCGCCCTCGGCCACACCGGCCTGGCCGGCTGGGCCGGCGTGGAGAACCTCGAGGAGCGGCTCGTGGACGGGGCGATCGATCCGCTGGTGCTCGCCCAGCTGCGGGCCGCCTCGTCCGGGAGCGGCGCGCCGGCAGCGTGACCCGGGCGGTTCAGCGCGGCGGCCCGGGTGCGGTCCGGACGCCGCGTGATCGCTCTCTAGTCGCGGCGGCGGGCCGGGGACAGGCGTACGACGCACGCGTCGGGGGTGCCGAAGGGCTCCAGCACGCCGCGCACCACACCGGCGTGCAGGCCGCACATCGCGTCCGGGTTCTGTGCGACCAGGTCCAGGAAGGGGCAGGTGCGCAGATGCACCTCGGCGCCGGCGTCGCCGGCCGGCTCGCTGTGCCGGCTCGGGTCGAAGCCTAGGCCGCGCAGCACCGTGGTGACGGCGTCGACCGGGTCGGCGTGCGGTGGGGCGGCCGCGGCCAGTTGCCGCCCCCAGTCCCGTCTCACGCGGGCGGCCGCCTGGCGGATGTCGCCGCGGATGGGGCCAGGTGCTCGAGCAGGGCCGTCGCCAGCGCCCGGTACGGCGCGGGGGCAGGATCGGCGCCGCCGGCCCGGTAGCGCCAGGCCGGGCGGCCCGGCGCGCCGCCGCTGGGCCGGGCCTTCACCAGCAGCCCGGCCTCGACCAGCCGGTCCAGGTGGGCGCGGGTGGTGGACAGGTGCTGCCCAGTGGTGGCGGCCACGTCGGCGGCGGTGAGCCCGCCGGCCGCGTCGCGGACCAGCCGCATGATCGTCACCCGGCTCACCGAGCCCAGCGCCCGGTGGCGGGGGTGTCGTTCGTCTCCCCGGTGGGACCTGTCCGCGATGTTTCCATGGTGGATAACGTTATAACGCCAAACGACCTTTAAACCATGGAGGGGTCTTATGTCACCGCCGGTTCCCCTCGCGGCAGGGTCTTTTGACCCTGTCCGGCCGCTTTTGGCGGCCGTACCGTTCCCGCCGTGATGACCGCCCCGCGCCGTCATTCCCTTGCTCCCGTAGGTGTCTCCTGTGGAGGAACGAGGTGCTGGAAGACCTTCGTGCCGCGTGCCGGCGCGACCCCGCCCTGTACGGCGCGCGGGTCGTCGAGGTCCTGCTCTACCCCGGGCTGTGGGCGCTGTGGTGCCATCGGGTGGCCCATCGCCTGCACCGCGCCGGACTGCCGTTCCTGCCGCGTGCGCTGTCGCAACTGGCCAGGCTGGTGACCGGCGTCGAGATACACCCCGGCGCCGTCATCGGCAGGCGGCTGTTCATCGACCACGGCGCCGGCGTGGTCATCGGCGAGACCGCGCGCATCGGCGACGACGTGACCATGTACCACCGTGTCACCCTCGGCGGTCGCGGCTGGTGGCGCGACGGCAAGGCCACCCGGCGCCACCCCACCGTGGGAAACCGGGTCGTTCTCGGCGTCGGTGCCACCGTCCTCGGCCCGGTCCACGTCGGCGACGACGCCGAGGTGGGTGCGCACTGTTTGGTGGTGGCCGACGTACCCGCCGGGGCCCGGCTGCGGGCGCCGGTCGCCGTGCCCGTGTCCCATATCCCGTCCCTCGCCGGCGTCACGCCGGCACACGTCCAGGAGCGCTGACGTGATTCACCACGACGCCACCGACCTGATCGGCCGCACACCCATGGTCCGGTTGTCCCGCTTCGCGCCCGGCCTGCCGGTGCGGCTGCTGGCGAAGCTGGAGTCCATGAACCCCGGCGGCAGCGTCAAGGACCGCATCGCCGCCGCCATGATCGACGCCGCCGAACGCAGCGGCGAGCTCGCGCCCGGCGCCGCCATCGTGGAGGCGACCAGCGGCAACACGGGCATCGGCCTGGCCCTGGTCACCGCCGCACGCGGCTACCGGCTGACGCTGACGATGCCGGAGAGCATGAGCGTCGAGCGCCGTGCCCTGCTGGCCGCGTACGGGGCGGACCTCGTGCTCACACCCGCTGCGGAGGGGATGGCCGGGGCAGTCCGCCGAGCCCTGGAGATCGCCGGCGAACGGGGCGCCTTCGTGCCGCGGCAGTTCGACAACCCGGCCAATCCCGAGGCGCACCGCCGTAGCACCGCCCTGGAGATCTGGGACGACACCGGCGGAGACGTCGACGTGCTCGTCGCGGGCGTCGGCACCGGCGGCACCATCACCGGCGTCGGTCAGGTCCTCAAGGAGAAGAACCCGGCGCTGCGGGTCATCGCCGTCGAGCCCGCCGAGTCCCCCGTGCTGTCCGGCGGGACGCCCGGCCCGCACGGGATCCAGGGCATCGGCGCCGGGTTCGTGCCCGAGGTGCTCGACCCGGGCGTCTACGACGAGATCGTGCGCGTCGACGTCGAGCAGGCCCGCGCGGCCGCCCGGCGGCTGGCGCGCACTGAAGGGCTGCTCGCCGGCGTCTCCAGCGGCGCCGCCCTGCACGCCGCCACGACCGTGGCGCACCCGGCCGGCCACACCGTGGTGGTCGTGCTGCCCGACGGCGGTGAACGGTACCTCAGCACGCCCCTGTTCACCGGCGGCTGATCCTTCGGCCGCCGCCCAGCAACCAACCCCTCCCAGCGACGAACCCCTCCCAGCAAAGACAAGGAGCATCATGCTCAGCCCCTCGTCCGCCACTGTCGTCCGTGCGACCCTGCCGGTCGTGCGCGAGCACGGCGAAGCGATCACCGGCGCCTTCTACTCGCGGATGTTCGCCGCCCACCCCGACCTGCTGGACCTGTTCAACCGGGGCAACCAGGCCACCGGCCGGCAGCGCCAGGCCCTGGCCGCGGCCGTCGTGGCCTACGCCGGGCACCTGCTCGGCGAGGACACGGTGCCGTGGGGGCCGGTCGTTGAGCGCATCGCCCACAAGCACGCGTCGCTGGGCATCGCGCCAGCGCAGTATCCGATCGTCGGCCGGCACCTGATGGCCGCCGTCGGGCAGGTGCTCGGCGACGCGGTCACCGACGAGGTGGCCCGTGCCTGGGACGAGGTCTACTGGCTGTTCGCCTGCGAGCTGGTCGCCCGCGAGGCCCGGCTGTACCACGCCGCCGGTCTGGACGAGCCCGCCGCGGTCTGGCGCGCCTGGCGCGTCGTCGAGCGCACCGTCGAGACCGACGACGTCGTCTCCTTCACGGTCGTACCCGCCGACGGCGCGCCGGCCGGTGAGTTCGTCCCGGGGCAGTACGTCTCGGTCGCCGTCGACCTCGGCGACGGCGCGGGCCGGCAGATCCGCCAGTACAGCCTGTCCGGGGCGCCGGGGCTGCCCACGTGGCAGATCACCGTCAAGCGGGTGCGCGGACAGGCCGGCAGCCCCGACGGGGCCGTGTCGAGCTTCCTGCACGAGCGGGTCGCCGTGGGTGACCTGCTGCGCCTGAGCCCGCCGTTCGGTGACGTCAGCAGCGTGCCCGGCGACGGCCCGCTGGTGCTGGTCAGCGCGGGCATCGGCATCACGCCGGCGATGTCGGCGCTGCACCACCTGGCCCGGCGCGACGCCGGACGCCCGGTCGTGCTGGTGCACGCCGACCGGACCGGTGACACCCATGCCCTGCGCCGGCACCTGCCCGAGCTTCGCCGCGCCCTGCCGGGGCTGCGGATGCACCTGTGGTACGAGCACGGTGCCCCGGACGCGGCGCTGGCGACGCTGGCCACCCGCGTCGACACCGGCCGGGTCGATCCCGCGCTCATCCCCGTGCCGGCCGACGCCGACGTGCACCTGTGCGGGCCGCTGCCGTTCATGAACCACGTGCGCGCCGGCCTGTTGCGCCGGGGCGTGCCGGGCGAACGGATCGCCTACGAGGTCTTCGGGCCCGAAATGCTGCCCAACTAGATCACGCATCCCGGCAGTACCACTGTCGCGGGGCTTTGGTCCCAGCCTGCACGGGACGCGCGGCACATGTCGCGCCGGTTTGGCTGCACGAGGCTGGGTTCTGCGGCACCTGATGTGCCGCATCGGTGTGGCAGCACGCCGATCAGCACCGAGGAGTGATCAACCTTGCCGCCACGCCCGGCCCCGGACGCCGCCCTGACCCCCTCGACGGACACGGTGCCGGGCGTGGCCCCACTCCTGGCCGCCCGCCGCTTCCTGACCAGGCAGACCGTGGGCGACCACGGCCGGGCCCTGCACCAGGTGGAGCTCGTGCCGCTCTAGAGCCCGGTCGGTATGGTCCAGGGATGGCATTGTCACCGTCGGACGAGGTCGCCGCCGCGCTGCGGGAGTTCGCCGAGCGCATCGACGTGTTCGACACCGCGCCGCGAGCGGCCGTCGTCGAGGTCAGGGTCGGCGAGCGTGCGGTAGCGCTACGAGCACCCGTGGTGAAGGCACTCGTCGAGGCGTTGCGGGCATACCAGGACCCACGCGATCGCGGCACCTGCGACCACTGCGGCGGCCCGCGACTGGACGACAACTTCATGTGCGCCGACTGCGGCCGGCCCAGCGGCCTGTTCGGCCAGCTGCTGCGCGAGCGGGCGGCCCGATACGAGGGCCCGCCGGGGCAGCTGCCCGGCTGATCGAGAGCCCCGTCAGGCGGGGCGCGCGGCCTCGCGTAGCCGGGCGAATGCTTCGGCGAGCTGGTCGAGCTGGTAGTGGGCGTTGAGGCCGCTCGGGTTGGGCAGGATCCACACTCGCGTCGCCCCGGTGCCGGGACCGAGCAGCGCGGCGTCCTGCGGACCCACCTTCGCGTGTTGCACGCCGAATGCTGTGCGGAACGCCGTCACGCCGAGGACGGCGAGCCACCGCGGCGCGTAGCGGGCGACCTTGGCGCGCAGGATCGCGCCGCCGGCGGTGAGCTCCTCGCGGGTGAGCTCGTCGGCGCGGGCCGTGGCGCGGGCGGCCAGGTTGGTGATGCCGAGCCCATGCCCGGGAAGGAGATCCTGCTCGTCGGGGCGCAGCTGCCGGGGTGTGAACCCGCCGAGATGCAGCGCGGGCCAGAACCGGTTGCCGGGCCGGGCGAAGTGGTGCCCGGTGGCCGCCGACCACAGACCGGGGTTGATGCCGCACAGCAGGACGTCGAGCCCGGGCGCGATCACGTCGGGCAGCAACCGGCCGGCGGCGGCGAGGAGGTCCTCCCGGCTCGGCCGCACGCGCGGCGGCCCGCTCCGGTGCACCGTCGACGCCATGCCGACAAGCATGCCAGGGCGGGCGCGGCGGCCGTCGTCTAGCGTTCGAGCCATGGGCGAGCGGCGGTTGATTTCCAGTGGTTCCACGTTCGAGCAGGAGATCGGATATTCCCGGGCGGTCGTGGACGGCGACTGGGTGCACGTGTCGGGGACTACGGGGTTCGACTACGCCGCGATGACGATCTCGGCGGACGTCGTCGAACAGGCGGAGCAGTGCTGGCGGAACATCGACGCGGCGCTGCGGGAGGCGGGCGCCTCGGTCGCCGACGTGGTCCGGGTCCGGTATCTGCTGCCGGACGCGGCGGACTTCGAGCCGTGCTGGCCGGTGCTGCGGCGCTGGATGGACGGGGTGCGTCCGGCGGCGACGATGCAGGTGTGCGGGCTGTCGGATCCCCGGATGCGGATCGAGATCGAGGTCACGGCCCGGCGGGCGGGCAGCCGGGTCGCCCCGGGGCTCGGCTGGCCCCGTTAGGCCCCGTTAGGCCCCGTTAGGCCCCGGTTGGGGGCCACGGATGGGAGCACGGACGGGAGAAGGAGCGGTCAGGCGTTCTCGAGCGTGATGTCCAGCGCGACGGCCAGGACGCGTGACAGGCCGACCGGGTCGTCGGTGGCGATCGTGGCCCCGGCCAGCCCGGCCGCGCCGCCGATGCCGTCGAGCGTGCAGCCCTCGAGGCGGGCCCCGGCGGAGATGGCGAAGTCGAACCGGGCGCCGCTGAGGTCGCAGTCGATGAACGCCGCCCCGGACAGGTCGGCGCCGGTGAAGTCCGCCTCCGTCAGGTCGGTGCCGGTGAATGTGACGGCGTGCAGGTGCGCACCCCGGAAGATGCTGCGCTCGGCCCGGCAGTCGCGGACGGTGACGTCGTGCAGGGTCCCGTCGAGCCACTGCAGCCCGGTCAGCCACGAGTCGCGGACGGTGACGCGGTGCATGACCGACTGGTCGGCGCGGACCTCGGCGAGGCTCGTGTCCTCGATGAGGCAGTCGGTGAGGATGGATCCGGCGAGGGCGGTACCGGTGAGGTCGGCGCGCTTGAACCGGCACTGGACGAACTCGGCGCCCTTGGCGGTGCGCCCCGCGAGGTCGAGGTCGTAGAAGCCGAGTGCCTTGTACGTCGCGTCGTCGCGCAGGTCGTCCTCGTCCGGGGTGGCGAGCACGAGCGCGGTCGGCGGCCGGGGCCGGGCGGGCGCGGTGTGCGCCGTTGGCAGCACCGACTGGGTGGGCATGGGTGTGACGTTAGTGGCAGCTGTGACGGTCCGCCGCACCGCCCGCCAGGCGGCCGGGGAAAATCATCGGGCAATCGCGGCGACGTGTGCCTATCCTTGCGAGCGTCATGTCTGAGGTATCCCAGCCGACCAGCCTGAGTGAGCTGCGCGCGCGCCTTTCCGGGCTCATGCCGCAGGATCAGCATCGGCTGCGGCGGCGCATCGACGGTGCGAAGCGGTCCCGCAACGCGCAGGGGATCGCGGAGGCGATCCGGGCCGACGTGGAGCGGGCCGAGCGGCGGGTCGCCGCCCGCCGGGCGGCCGTGCCGCGGGTCAGCTATCCCGAGCAGCTGCCGGTCAGCCAGCGCAAGGACGAGATCCTGGCGAAGATCCGCGACCACCAGGTGGTGATCGTGGCGGGGGAGACCGGCTCGGGCAAGACGACGCAGCTGCCGAAGATCTGCCTGGAGCTGGGCCGGGGCGTGACGGGCCAGATCGGGCACACGCAGCCGCGGCGGATCGCGGCGCGGACGGTCGCCGAGCGGGTGGCCGAGGAGCTGGGCACGGAGCTGGGCGCGACGGTCGGGTTCAAGGTGCGCTTCTCGGACCAGTCCGGCGATCAGACGATGGTCAAGGTGATGACGGACGGCATCCTGCTGGCGGAGATCCAGCAGGATCGGCTGCTGCGGCAGTACGACACCCTGATCATCGACGAGGCGCACGAGCGCAGCCTCAACATCGACTTCATTCTCGGGTATCTCAAACAGCTGCTGCCGCGGCGTCCCGACCTGAAGCTGATCATCACTTCGGCGACGATCGACCCGGAGCGGTTCTCGCGGCACTTCGGTGACGCCCCGATCGTGGAGGTGTCGGGCCGCACGTATCCGGTGGAGGTGCGGTATCGGCCGATCGAGTCGGCGGACGAGGGCGCCGAAGAGGTCGACCAGTTCGACGCGATCTGCAACGCGGTGCTGGAGCTGCAGGCCGAGGGGCCGGGCGACGTGCTGGTGTTCCTCAGCGGCGAGCGGGAGATCCGCGACGCGGCGGACGCGCTGACCCGGCTGGACCTGCCCAACACGGAGATCCTGCCGCTGTTCGCACGGCTGTCGTTCGCGGAGCAGCACCGCGTGTTCCAACCGCACTCGGGCCGGCGGATCGTGCTGGCGACGAACGTGGCCGAGACGTCGCTGACCGTGCCGGGGATCAAGTACGTCGTCGACCCGGGCACGGCGCGGATCTCGCGGTACAGCCACCGGCTGAAGGTGCAGCGGCTGCCGATCGAGCCCGTGTCCCAGGCGTCGGCGAACCAGCGCAAGGGCCGCTGCGGGCGCACCTCCGACGGCGTGTGCATCCGGCTGTACAGCGAGGAGGACTTCGCGGCCCGGCCGGAGTTCACCGATCCGGAGATCCTGCGCACCAACCTGGCGTCGGTGATCCTGCAGATGATCTCGCTCGGCCTGGGGGACCTGGCCGCGTTCCCGTTCATCGACCCGCCGGACCGGCGCAACGTGTCGGCCGGCGTGCAGCTGCTGGAGGAGCTGGGCGCGCTCGAGCCAGGGCCAACCCTGACGGGCCTGGGCCGGCGCCTGGCGCAGCTGCCGGTCGACCCGCGGCTGGCGCGGATGGTGCTGGAGGCCGAGCGCAACGGCTGCGTCCGCGAGGTGATGGTGATCACGGCGGCGCTGTCGATCCAGGACCCGCGGGAGCGCCCGGCGGACCAGCAGGCCCAGGCGCAGCAGCTGCACGCGCGGTTCGCCGACAAGGACTCGGACTTCACCGGATACCTGAACCTGTGGAACTACCTGCAGGAGAAGCAGAAGGAGCTGTCCAGCAACCAGTTCCGCAAGCTGTGCCGGGCCGAGTTCCTCAACTACCTGCGGGTCCGCGAGTGGCAGGACATCTACAGCCAGCTGCGGCAGGTCCTGAAGTCGATGGACGTGACGCCGAACGAGGAGCCGGCGGCGCCGTACGCGATCCACGTGTCGCTGCTGGCGGGCCTGCTGTCGCACATCGGACTGAAGGACGCGGAGAAGAACGAGTACCTGGGGGCGCGCAACGCGCGGTTCGCGGTGTTCCCGGGCTCGGCGCTGTTCCGCAAGACGCCGCGCTGGGTGATGGCGGCGGAGCTGGTGGAGACCTCGCGGCTGTGGGCGCGGGTCGCGGCGCGCATCGAGCCGGAGTGGATCGAGCCGCTGGCGCAGCACCTGGTGAAGCGGCAGTACAGCGAGCCGCACTGGGAGCGCAAGCAGGCCGCGGTGATGGCCTCGGAAAAGGTGACGCTGTACGGGGTGCCGATCGTGACGGCCCGGAAGGTCAACTACGGCCGGGTCGACCCGGTGCTGTCCCGCGAGCTGTTCATCCGCCACGCGCTGGTGGAGGGCGACTGGGAGACCTCGCACGCGTTCTTCGCCGAGAACCGGCGCCTGCTCGACGAGGTCGAGGAGCTGGAGAACCGGGCCCGCCGCCGGGACCTGCTCGTCGACGACGAGACGCTGTTCGAGTTCTACGACGGCCGGATCGCCCCGGAGGTGGTGTCGGGCCGGCACTTCGACAGCTGGTGGAAGCGGACCCGCCGCGAGCAGCCGGACCTGCTGACGTTCGACCCGGCGATGCTCGTCAACGCCTCCGCGGATGCGGTACGCCAGGAGCAGTATCCGGACGCCTGGGAGCAGGACGGCCGCCGCTTCGCGCTGACGTACCAGTTCGAGCCGGGCACGGACGCCGACGGCGTGACGGTGCACATCGGCCTGCCCCTGCTGGGCACGGCCCGCGACGCCGACTTCGTGTGGCAGGTGCCCGGGCTGCGCGAGGATCTCGTCACCGCGCTGATCAAGTCGCTGCCGAAGGCGCTGCGGCGCAACTTCGTGCCGGCCCCGGACACCGCGCGCGACGCGCTGGCGTCGATGCCGGCCCGCGACGGCGACCTGCTCGACGCGCTGGAGCTGCACCTGCGCCGGATGACCGGCGTGTCGGTGCCGCGCGAGGAGTGGGACTGGTCGCGGGTGCCGGAGCATCTGAGGATGACGTTCCGGGTCGTCGACGACGCCGGCAAGGTGCTCGGCGAGGGCAAGAGCCTGTCCCGGCTGCGGGAGCAGCTGGCCCCGAAGGTGCGCGAGACGGTCGCGGAGGCGGCCGTGGACGTGACCCGCAAGGGCGCGACGAGCTGGGAGTTCGCCACCCTGCCCCGCACCCTGTCGCGCACCGTCGCCGGCCACACCCTCACCGTGTACCCGGCGCTGGTCGACGAGGGCACGTCCGTGGCGGTGCAGGCGTTCGACCTGCCGGTCCGCCAGCAGCTGGAGATGTGGGCGGGCACCCGCCGCCTGCTGCTGCTCACGCTGCCACCGCCGGCCCGTTTCGTGCAGGGCCGGCTGACGAACGAGGCGAAGCTGGCGCTGAGCCGCAACCCGCACCGCAACGCCGTGGACCTGCTGGACGACTGCGCGGCGTGCGCCGTGGACCAGCTGATGACGGACGCGGGCGGCCCGGCGTGGGACGAGGCCGGGTTCGTGGCGCTGCGGGACAAGGTCCGCGCGGACCTGGTGGACCTGACCCTGGACGTGGTCGGCAGCGTGCGGAAGATCCTGGCGGCCGCCCACGATGTGGAGCAGCGCCTGGCCCGGACGAAGAACCCGCTGCTGCTGCCGGCGCTGACGGACATGCGCGGGCAGCTGAGCCGCCTGGTGTACCGCGGATTCGTCACCGACACGGGCTGGCAGCGCCTGCCGGACCTGGAGCGGTACCTGCGCGGCATCGAGCGGCGCCTGGAGAAGGTCCCCACGGATACGGCCCGGGACCGGGATCGGATGCTGACGGTGCAGGAGGTGCAGCGGGAGTACGACCAGCTGGCGGCGACGATGACGATGTCGCCGCAGCTGCGCGAGATCCGCTGGATGATCGAGGAGCTGCGGGTGGGCCTGTTCGCGCAGGCGCTCGGCACCGCCTACCCGGTGTCGGACGTGCGCATCTACCGCGCGATGGACGCGCTCCCGTCCTGAATCACGACGGGAGCGCAGGGGTGGAGCGGGACGGGAGGAGCCGGCTCAGTACTGCTCGGGCCGTTTGAAGATGACGGTCTGGTCGCCGCCGCCCGGCGACTGCCCCGGCCCGTTCGGATCGATGACCTGCGTCGGCCCGGACGGTTGCCCGCCGAAGCCGGGGGTGATCACCTGCGTCGGCCCGGACGGCGGTGGCCCGAACCCGCCCGGGTCAGCCACCTGCGGGGCCGCGACCGGCGACCCATACGTGGTCGGCTGTCCAGGGACGCTGGGCGGGAATCCGGCCGGGGCTGTCACCACGGGGTGCATGCCGGTGTCGGGGTCCCGGCGGTCCTTGCGCCGGAAGTAGAAGAGGCTGCCGACGAGCCCGAGCACGGCGCCGACGATGGCCACGATGCCGATCCAGAACCCGGCCGACTTCCCGTCGCTGTCGCTCGCCCGGTTGGTCGCCGGGGCGGTGGTCGGCTGGACGGCCACCCCGTTGCCGGCCTCCGGCGGCGCCATGGTCTCGTTGGACAGGGACGGGGACTCGTTGGCCGCCGGGCTCGCCGCGTTCGAGCTCCTGGTCGATGATCTGCTCGGCGTCGGCCCGCCGGTGGTCCGCAGCGTGAAGTTGTCGGCGTTGCCCTTCTCGACCCGCATCTGCCCCTTGCCCTGCCCCGCGGTTTTCGCGGTGAGCACGATCTGCCCGGAGACAGTCTTGTCGGGGGCGATCGTGCCGTTGGAGTGGCAGCTGGCGGCGCGACCACCGGCGCCGACGGTGCAGTTCTGGTTGTCGGCCGGGTCGATGATCGCGTTGGAGGGCGCCTGCACGGTGACGGTCAGGCCGGCGACCGGCTCCTTCGTCCCGTTCTTCACCACGAAGCGGATCGGGACCTTGTCGCCGACCTTGCCCTGGACGTTGCCGTCGACCTTGATCTCGAGCGTGTCGGCGGCCCACGCGGGCGTGGCCACCAGAGCGATCCCGGCGAACGAGCCCACGCCGACCGCCGCGACGGTCGCCACCGCCGCGCCCCAGCGCCCCAGCCTCCGGATTTCACCCATGCTTCGGCGGACACTAGCAGCATTCGTCAACGATCGCCGCCTGTCGTCCGGTCGGACGGATCGCGCAAAGGCATCTGAAACAGGCGGAACAGCCACCACAGCGACGGCGCCAGGATCGCGGCACCGGCGAGGACGGCCCACAGCGTGGCACGCATCACGGCCGGGGTCGCCGCCACGCCGGAGACCGTGGTCGCGGGCGGCAGCAGGTACGGGTACTGCGCCGCCGCCCACCCCCACAGCACCGTGGCGACGGCGAGCCCTCCGGTGACCCGCACCGCCGCGTACCGGCCGGCGGCGAGCAGCCCGATCGAGGCGAGCCCGGCCAGCGCCGACACGACGACGAGCGCCGCCGGCACCGGCCGCCACAGCCGGTCGGCGAGCCAGCCGGCGTCGAGCTCGACGACGACGAGCCCGGCGGCCGCGAGCACCCCGGTGCCCGCCCCCGCCCACAGCGCCCGGCGCCGCAGCCGCGGTACGAGATCCGGGTCCTCGCGCCGCGCGTCGAAGATCAGGAACACTGCGGCCAGGTAGGCGCACACGGCCACGGCGAGCGCCCCGGTCGCCACCGAGGTCGGGTTCCACCACGAGGTGAGCAGGTCTCCGCGGCCGGCGGTCCACGGCGGCACCCGGCCGGACGCGATGCCCCCGGCGACGGCGCCGAAGAAGAACGGCGTGACCACGGAGGAGAACGCGAACAGGGCGCCGAAGATCCGCTGCCGGCCGAGGGTGTCGCTGGTCTTGCGGAAGGCGAACCCGGCGCCGCGGCCGATGATGCCCAGCGCCGCGCAGGTCAGCGGGATGTACATGGTCGCGGAGACGCCGGCGAACACGGCCGGGAAGCCGGTCCACAGCAGCACCACCGCGAAGATGAGCCACACGTGGTTGGCCTCCCACACGGGCCCGATCGCGTGCTCGATGAGCTTGCGCTGGCGCATGCCGGTGCGGGCGTCGCCGGCGAAGAGGTCCCAGAACCCGGCGCCGAAGTCGGCGCCGCCGAAGAGGGCGTATGCGGTGACGGCGGCGAAGAGCACGCCGAGGAGCGCGTCGGCGGAGGTCATCACGGCACCGGGAAGGTCTCGACGTCGGACTCCTGCGGCGCGACCGGCACCGGTTTGTCCCGGGCGAGCCGGCGCAGCACGTACACGGTGGCCACGGTGAGCAGCGTGTACACGATGAGCACCACGACGAGCCCGGTCCGCAGCCCGGGTGCGGTGTTGACGGCGTCGTGGGTGCGCAGGACGCCGTAGACGACCCACGGCTGGCGCCCGACCTCGGTGGTGGTCCAGCCGGCCTCGAGGGCGAGGACGGCGGCCGGGCCGCACAGCGCCGCGGCGCGCAGGAACCAGCGGTTGGTGAGCCAGCCTCGCCGCCATCGCCAGATGAACGCGAACGCGGCGGCGACGGCGAGCATCGCGAATCCGGCGCCGACCATGAGCTGGAACGACCAGTGCACGACGTTGACCGGCGGCCGCTCGTCGGCGGGGACGGTGTTGAGCCCGGCGATCTCGGCGTTGGGGTCCCAGTGCGCCAGCAGCGACAGCGCGTTGGGGATCTCGATGGCGTAGCGCAGCTCGCCGTCGATGGCCACGCCGCCGAGGTGCAGCGGCGCGCCGCGCTGTGTCTCGTAGAGGCCCTCCATGGCGGCGAGCTTGACCGGCTGGTGGGTCGCGACGTGATGGGCGGCCCAGTCGCCGACGCCGACCTGGACGGGTGCCATGACGGCGGCGACGGTGAACGGCACGAGGAAGCCGAGGCGGTGGTACCGGTCGGTGCGCCCGCGCAGCATGCCGACCGCGTAGACGGAGGCCATGCAGAAGCCGGTGACCATGAACGCGGCGACCATCATGTGCACCGACTGCGGTCCGGTGGCCGGGTTGAACATGGCGCCGAGCGGGTCGACGCCGGTGATCCTGCCGTCGACGAGGTCGAAGCCCCTCGGCTGGTTCATCCAGGCGTTGGCGCTGACCACGCAGAACGTCCCGACGATCCCGGCGATCAGGACCGGCACCGCGGACCACATGTGCGCGCGGGCGGGGAGGCGGTCCCAGCCGTACAGGTAGATGCCGAGGAAGACGGCCTCGATGAAGAACGCGAATCCCTCCAGGGTGAACGGCAGCCCGATGACCTGGCCGTAGGTGCCCATCAGGCCGGGCCACAGCAGCCCCATCTCGAAGCTGAGGATGGTGCCGGAGACGGCGCCGACGGCGAACAGCACGCCCATCGCGCGGGCCCAGCGGCGGGCGAGGAGCCGGTAGTGCACGTCGCCCGTGCGGTGGCCGCGCCATTCCATGAACAGCGTGATGGCCGGCATGGCGACGCCGAAGCTGGCGATGATGATGTGCCAGCCGAGCGACAGTGCCATCTGGACCCGGGCGGCGGCGAAGTCGCCGGGCGTCGCGGCCTCGGCGAGGTAGGTGACGGACGGTGACAGCAGGGTTTCCACGAAACGCCCCCTATTGCCTGCGTGGTGTACCTGCCTGCTGTTCTATCGCCGGCGCCGGCGGGCACGCGCGCCGATGCGCCCGAAAGCGGCGTTGAACACCTTCGGGAACTTTTCCGGCGTTTCACGAGTAGCATGGCTACACGTGCCGTGCCTACATGTTGGTTCTAGAGGTCGGCCGACGGCGCGACGTACTGCGCCAGCACCATCAGCAGCACGATGAACACGAACCCGCCGTAGACGAGCCGGCGCCGCCGGATGTTCTCGTATGCGTGCCACCACGCGATCGTCGCCTCCGCCGCCGGCCCGGCCACGAACCGGCCGGCCCGGACCCGCCGCGGCACCACCATCGGCGCCAGCCGCACCGCCGTGCTCACGTAGATCCGCCGCGTCGGCGGCTCCTCGTCCCGCTCCGCCGTGACGGTGATCTGCAGGTCGTCGTCGTCCCGCTCATCGTCGTCGCGCTCGCCGAGCCAGAAGCGCTCCGACCGCCGCCGGAACACCCGCCCGAGGAAGTCGTCGGCGGCCCGCGCCTGCCCGAGCCAGGTGCGCCGCCACTCCAGCCACGGCCAGCGGGTCGCCACGTCCGTGAGCACGTCGACGTAGATCTGGTCGGCGTCCTCCTCGCCCCCCACGACCCGCACCGAGTCGCGCCGCAGCGGCTCCAGATGCTGGGTGACGAAGGCGACGTACCCGGCCGGCGGCTCCGACGTCATCCGCATCACACCAACACGCATAGACCACATCGTCGCTCCCCGCGCTCCGTAACGCCAGGGTCACAACGGCCGCGGCCCCGGTAGGGCGAGCGAAGCGAGCATGGGGTCGAGCACGGGGTGTGGAGTGGCGCCCCCCACCGATGATCGAGCGGGGCAAGGGTCAGGCCGGCCACACCCTAGGATCGCCCCGTGGGCTCTGCTTTACCCGTAGGCCGGGAGATCCTCATCCCCGGCGAGCTGTCGGTCGCCATCGACGAGGGTGGCATCCGCACGGCCGGCGGCATGCTGCCCGCACTGCTGTACACCACCGAAGGACTTGAGCGGCACGGCCAGCGCGAGATGGTCTTCGCCGTCGCCCGCACCGGAGCACCCGCGCCCGGGTTCCCGCTCACCATGGCCCGCACCGTGCACCGCTTCGCCGCCGAAGGCCGCCTCGTCGACGCCGGCGACGTGAGCGTCTTCGGCCGCCCCGGCGTCGACGTCGACGAGCGCGTCACCGGCTTCGTCTACGCCGACCCGCCCGCCGCCCTGCCGTCCACGGTCCAGCTGCCGCGCCCGCCGCTGATCGCCCTGCCGCTGCTGGGCGGCGAGACGGCCGTCGTGCAGCGCTACGGCCACGCCCGGGTCCTCGCGCTGCTCGGCGCGCAGGAGCGCTACTACCCGCACCCGTGGTGGTTCCGGCCCGGCCGCGCCCCGGTCCTCGACGACGCCGAGTTCCGCGAGGCCACCATGCTGTCCCGGGCGCCCGCCTACAACCTGCCGTTCCTGAGCGTCGTCCACGACGGCGATCGGCTCGAGCTGTCGGTGCCCGCCGAGGAACTGCCGTCGCTGCGGGACGCGATGCGGGAGGCGCCCGACGTGTGCGCGTACCTGCCGGGGCTCGCCGGCACCCCGAAGACCTACGTGTGGGCGCCCGGCCAGTCCGGCCCCGCCGCGATCGTCGCCCCGGGCGGCGAGCGGGCCACCCGGCTCGCCTGCAACTTCCTGCTCATCGTGCGCGGCGCGGCGGGCCCGCCGGGCACCGGCGCGGACCGCCAGGCGCCGACCGCCCGCCAGGTCGAGGACGGTTTCGCGGTACTGCTGACCGGCGCCATGTACGCCCGCCTGCTGCAGGCCGTCGAGGGCGGCCGCCCCGTGGAGATCGGCCTGCCCGGCGGCGCCGTGCGCGCGCTCGCGTTCCGGGTCGCCGACGCCGCCGGCGGCGCCGCGGCCCCGCCCGAGCCCGGCCCGGACGCCGTCAACGCCCTGCCGCCGGACCTGATCAACGGTGTGCCGGCGGCCACCACGATGGCCGCCGGCGACCTGCGCGGCACCGCCCGCCCGGCGCAGGGCGGCGCCCAGGACCCCGGCCGCGGCCGCATCGTGCTGCTCACCAGCGAGGAGCAGTTGCGCCAGGCCACCACCCCGGCCGAGCTCAGCGACTTCCTCGACCGCACCCGCCGCGTCGTCGAGCGGCTCTTCGCCGGCGTGCGCCACCACACGGAGGAGCTCATGGTGGAGTTCCGCCTGGCCCCGAATCGCCCCGTCGCGGTGCGCATCATGGCCCGCCCGGAGGCACCGCCCCGCGAGCTGCAGGTCGTCCTGGAGCGGCAGCTGCAGGCGCTGGCACCCCCGACGATCCGCTACACCGAGGTCGCCTTCCAGCTGCACCTGCCGGTCGGCTGACCCGCGGATCGGCGCTCGCTACACGACGTCGGTAAGCCGGACGATCATCTTGCCCAGGTTCGCGCCGCGCAGCATGCCCAGGAACGCCTCCACCGCGTTGCCGATGCCGTCGGCGAACGTCTCCGTGACCCGCATCCGGCCCTCCCGCAGCCAGCCGGTCATCTCCTCGGTGAACGCCTCCCGCCGCGCCCCGTGGTCCAGGACCAGGAAGCCCTGCATGGTTAGCCGCTTGCTGATGAGCAGGCTCAGGTTGCGGATACCGGTGGAGTCCGGGGTGTTGTACTGCGAGATCGCCCCGCACACCGCGATCCGCCCGTGCACGTTCATCCGGAACAGCGCCGCCTCCAGCTGCTCGCCGCCCACGTTGTCGAAGTAGACGTCGATGCCGTCGGGCGCGAGCCGCGTGAGCTGGCCGCGGATGTCCGCGTCGCGGTAGTTGAAGGCGGCGTCGAAGCCGAGCTCCTCGGTGAGATACCGCACCTTCTCCGGCGACCCGGCCGACCCGATGACCAGCCGGGCGCCGCGCAGCCGGGCGATCTGCCCCGCCAGGCCGCCCACGGCGCCGGCCGCACCGGAGACGAACACCGTCTCGTCCGGGCGCATCCGGGCGACGTCGAGCAGCCCGGCATACGCGGTGAGCCCCGGCATGCCGAGCACCCCCAGATATGCCGAGGCCGGCGCCGCCGCGGTGTCCACGACCCGCACCCGCTCGGCGTCCAGCAGCGCGTACTCCCGCCACCCGAGGCCATGCAGAACGGTGTCGCCGGCCTTCACGGCCGGGCTCTGCGAGGCCACGACGGTGCCGACGGCGCCACCGTCCAGCGCCGCGCCGAGCTGGAACGGCGGCACGTAGGAGGGCACGTCGTTCATCCGGCCGCGCATCGCCGGGTCGACGGACATGACGTCGTTGCGGACCAGCACCTGGCCCGGTCCCGGCTGTGCGGCCGGCTCCTCCCGGAGCTCGAAGTCGGTCTCCGACGGGAATCCGGTCGGCCGGGCGGCGAGATACCAGACCCGGTTCACCAGGGTCGAGTCCATGCCCGTCACCGTAGCGCGCGATTGAGCGGTGCGCGATCCGAGCCGCGCGCTCGCCAGGCGGCGGGCGGACCCCATGGGGGCATACCGGCGGGCATACTCGTCGGATGCGCCCCGATGTCGTCGCGAGGTATGCGCTCTGGTCCTCCTCCGCCGCGCCCGTGCTGCTGATCGGGGGCTGGACGCTGGCCGCCGCGCTGCAGCCCGGGCCGTCCGTCCAGCACGAGGGCTACGACTCGCTGCGCGACACGATCAGCGCCCTGGCCGGATACGGCGCCGCCCACCGCTGGGTGATGACCCTCGCCCTGCTCGGCGTCGGTGTGTGCCACCTCGCCACCGCCCGCGGGCTGCGGCCCTTCGCCACGCCCGCCCGGGTCATGCTCGGCGCCGGCGGCGCCGCCACCATCCTCGCCGCCGCGTTCCCGCTTCCGGCCTCCGGCGCCTCCGGCGCGCACCAGAGCGCGGCCACGGTCGCGTTCGTCTGCCTGGCGCTGTGGCCGGCCCTGTGGCGCCACGCCGGCGGCAGAACCGCCCGGCCCCCGGTCTCCGTCATGGTGCCCGCCACGCTCGTCCTGGCGGCGCTCCTGCTCGGCTTCGCCGCCGCAGTCGGCACCGGCGTCCTGGTCGGCCTGGCCGAGCGGCTCGCGGCCGGCGCCCAAGCGGTCTGGCCTCTCGTCACGGTCCTGCTGCTGCGCCGCTCCCGCGCCACCGTCATCAGGGTGTGACCCGCCCACCCGATGATGCCCCGGTCACCGTCCGTCGAGGGTCGCCAGCTTGTCCGGGTTGGCCACCAGGAAGATCCCCGCGATGCGACCGCCGGCCGCCGAGACCGCCAGGGTGTACCGGTTGCGGCCCTCCACCAGCAGCGCCGGGGCGCCGTTGAGGTGCACGGGCGCGGCGGTGAACGGCCGGCCCAGGATCGCGGTGAAGAACCGGACCACCTTCGCCCGGCCCCGGACCGGGTTGCGGGCCGCCCGCGCCCGGCCGCCGCCGTCGCTCCACGCCACCACGTCGTGGTGCAACAGCCGCTCCAGCCGCTCCACGTCGCCGAGCCGGGCCGCCGCCACGAAGCCGTCGATCAGCCGGGCCAGCTCCGCCGGGTCGGTGCTGAAGCGGGCCCGCCCGGCCAGGGCCTCGCTCGCCCGGTGGTGCAGCTGCCGGCAGTCGCCGGGGGAGCGCTCCAGCGTGCCGGCGATCTCGGCGTAGGGCAGGCCGAACGCCGTGTGCAGCACGTACACGGCCCGCTGGGGCGGGGTGAGCCGCTCCATCAGGTGCAGTACGGCGATCGACAGGTCGGAGGTGTCCACCGCGCCGAACGGCGACGGCTCCGTCGACACCGGCTCGGGCAGCCAGGTGCCGACGTACTCCTCGCGCCGCGCCTGCCGGTCCCGCAGCGCGTCCACGGCGAGCCGCGCCACCACCCGCGTGAGGTAGCGGCGCGGCTCGGCCACGCCGGAGCGGTCCGCCGCCGTCCACCGCAGGTACGCCTCCTGCAGCACGTCGTCGGCGTCGTGGACGCTGCCCAGCATCCGGTACGCCAGCCCGTACAGCATCGCCCGGTGCGCCTGAAAATCCTGGTGCGCCTGAGTGCTGCGGGCGGAGGTGACGGTCATGCCGACGGCGGCTGCGTCCGCGTCGAGACGGCGATCCGGTTCCACACGTTGATGGTCGCAATCGCCATGAGCAGGTTCACGACCCCTTCCTCGCCGTAGTGCTCGACCGCCGCGTCCCAGACCTCGTCCGGCACCCCTCGCTCGCCCAGCCGGGTGACCACGTCGGTCAGCTCGAGCGCCGCCCGCTCCCGCTCGTCGAAGAACGGCGCCTCCCGCCACGCCGACACCGCGAACAGCTTGCGGCCGTCCATCCCGTCGGCGAGGCTCTCGGTGCTGTGCATGTCGACGCAGAACGCGCACCCGTTGAGCATCGACGCGCGCAGCTTGATCAGGTGCAGCAGGTGCCCGTCGACGTTCGCGCGGACGTACTTCTCCATCCCCGACACGGCCTGGTAGGCGGCCGGGCTGATCTGACTGATGCTGGTGCGCTGTGCGGTGTGAGTCATACGGTCACGACGGGCAGCCGCGGCCGCGATGTGACAGCCGCCGGTGTGGGCTGCGCCACCATCGGCCGAAACACGCTGGTCGAAGCGGCCGGCCGTAGGGTGCATGGGTGACCTCCACCACCTGGCGCCACCTGCCGCCCGCCGCCCGCGCGATCGCCGTCGCCTCGGCCGAGGCCGTCGAGGCCGCCCGCGCCCGCGACGCGGAGGCCTACCCGGACGCCGTCGAGCGCCTCGCCGCCCTCGACCCGGAGCGGACCGGCCGCGTCCTCGGCGCCGTCGTGCGGGCCCTGCTGGAGGAGCTCCACCCGGACGGCCTGGACGGCGACGACGTCCGGGCCGCGCTCGAGCACGCGGTGCGCGCCGCCGGTGCCTGGCAGGACGTCGACCCGCAAGTCATGGTGCTGCTGCTGGTGGGCGCGCTCGGCATCCACGAGGAGGACGAGGAGGCGCCCGTCACGCCGCGCGCGCTGGCGGCCCACGCCCCGCTGCTCATCGCGGACCTGCTGCAGACCCGGAGCCTTTCGGTGTACCTGGAGAGCGCCTTCGCCGAGATTCAGCGCGGCGAGGTCCACGACGGCTGATCCGCGACGCCGGCCCCGTCATGTGCCGGGTGGCGCCGTCAGCGGTAGCCGCCGCGGAAGCCATCCCGGAAGCGGCGGAAGAAGCCGCCCTCCTGCGGCAGCGCCGGTGCGGCCGGGGGCGCCGTGGCCCGCTGCCGGGCGATCGGCCGGTCGTAGTCCGTCCGCGCGATCGCGTCCACGACCTGCGCCTCGGTGAACTGCTCCGACCCCTCGATCATCGGCACGAACCCGACGAGGATCCCGTCCCGCATCACCTGCGCTTCGAGCCCCGCGGTGCCGTCGGTGTCCCAGACGGCGACCCGCCCGTCGAACAGTGCCACCCGCACGCCGAACTCCGACAGCCCGGCCTTCGCCATCTCCAGGTGCGCCGGCACGCCGCGCTCACGGAGTGCGTCGACGACCCTGCGCGCCTCGAACTCGTCCATCCCGGAACGTTAGCGCCAAACCCTGTGAGCTGCCTGAACGTCGCACGGGAGCAGCATGGGGCGCTCCTTCGAGAGCTCCGGCGGCCCGCGACCGCCACCCCGCCCGCGCCGCGAACGCGGGCCCGTGACGCGCGTCGCTTTCGCAGTCGGCTTGGCAGCAATGGGGGAGTGAACGCGGCTGGCGGCCCAATACCGTCATTTCCGGGCCGCGAACCACCGCGGGCGGCCGACAGCGACGACCCGACAGCGATTTGGAGCACAGCCCGATATGAGCGACGACTACACGCCCTTCAGCACCGACCTCGACGGCGACGGGGTGCAGGACCAGGCGGCGATCTACACCCTCGACGACGGCAGCAACGTGCTCGTCGGCGACATCGACCACGACGGCCACGCCGACATCGTCGCCCTCGACAGCAACGGCGACGGCGTCTACGAGCAGATGTACGACATCAACACCGGCGTCACCACCGACCTCACGGACCCTGACTACGGCTCCGACGACTACGGCACCGCCGACTACGACGGCTCCGGCGGCAACCTCGACGGCGACATCTCCTCCGCAGGGGCCGGTGGCGGCGGCTACACGGACGCCGGCGCCATCTCCGACATGCTGGCGATGCAGCACGAGACCTCAATGTCGATCATCAACAACATTTAGTTCAGCCCACGCTGACCCCCGGCCACGCTGACCCCGGCCACTCTGAACCCGGCCATGACGAGACGGGCGGGCGCCACCGCGACCGGCGGCGCCCGCCCGGCAAGCCGTCCCGGGCAGCCGGTATACATGATCCCGATGGCACCGTTCGGCCCGCTGCTCGTCGCCGACCTCGTCGGCATCACCGTCTTCGCCGCCTCGGGCGCGACCGCCGCGGTGGCCAAGCGCCTCGACCTCTTCGGCGTGATCTTCGTCGGCTTCATCGCCGCGCTCGGCGGCGGGATCATGCGTGACCTCTTCGTCAACGTCCAGCCGTTCGCGTTCGTCGACTGGCGGTACTCCGTCGTGGCCGTCCTCACCGCGGCCGCGACGTTCTGGCTGCACCCCGCCGTCAACCGGTTGCGCTGGACGGTGCTCGTCCTGGACGCCGCAGGCCTCGGCCTGTTCGTGGTCACCGGCACGCTGAAGGCGCTCGACGCCGGTGTGCCCCCGATCGGCGCCTGCATCATCGGCATGATCACCGGGATCGGCGGCGGCCTGGTCCGCGACCTGCTCACCGGCGAGATCCCGACCGTGCTGCGCCGCGAGATCTACGCCGTGGCGGGCCTGGTGGGCTGCGCCTTGGTCGCCACCCTGGACGCGATCCACCTGCAGCGCCCGCTGGGCATCGCGCTGGCCGCCACCCTCACGTTCGCACTGCGTATGGTCGCCATTCGCCGCAACTGGTCCGCGCCGACGGCCTCCTGACCGCCGGGCTCGAACGCGGCGGTCCGGGCGGGACGATTCGGCCGGCATTCCTGACATGAGGTGGCAGGAATGCGCGCGAAGATGGCGCCATGACCGGATTCGCGAGCCTCATCATGGTGAACATCGACTGCGCCGAGCCGCCCGTGCTCGCCGGCTTCTACAGCGAGGTCCTTGGCTGGGAGGTCACCCACAGCCAGGACGAATACGCGATGATCAGCGACGGCAGCACGTCCATCGGCTTCGGGCAGGTGCCCGCGTACGAGGCGCCGACCTGGCCCGAGGGCCCCACACCGAAGCAGTTCCACCTCGACTTCTACGTCGACGACCTGGCCGACGCCGAGGCCCGCGCGCTCAAGCTCGGCGCCACGAAGCCGGAGTTCCAGCCGGGCGGGGACCGGTACACGGTCCTGCTCGACCCGGCCGGCCACCCGTTCTGCGCCTGCCTGAGGAGCTGAAAGCTAAGCAGAAAGCTAGCCTGGCTCTCGCTTCGCTCGAGCATCGGTGGGGGTTCCCACCCCACACCCCCCATGCTCGCTTCGCTCGCACTATTGCGGGCGCTTCGCGCAGTGGTTGCGGTTCGGGGCGTCTTATTTCGTCAGGGTTGAGGAGGAGACGGACGGCGGCTTCGCGCCCAGGAAGAAGATGCCGGGGAAGCCGTCCGTCTCGAAGCCGGCGCTCGGGTTCTTGCGCAGCGTCGAGCCCTCGATCGACATGGTGCCGGTGCGGTTGTTGCTCACGAAGAACACCGCGCCGCCGCCCTCGTTCGCCTTGTTCTGCTCGATCAGCGTGCCCGCGAGGCGGACGGTGAAGTCGTCGCCGTCGCAGTAGATCGCGCCGCCGCTGCCGCCGCCCGCAGTGCCCGACCGCGCCGGGTTGGCGCCTTTGCCGATCGCTGAGTTGTACGAGAACACGCTGTTGAGCACCACCCACGACACCTGGATGCTGCTCAGCGCGCCGCCGTTGGAGCACACGCCGCCCTGGCCGGAGGCGCCGCCGAAGGTGCTGCCGACGATGTAGACGGGCTGGTTGTGGTACTGGCTGAGCACCCGGATCGCGGCGCCGCCCACGTCCGGGCCCGTGTCGTCGCAGCGGTTGCGCACGAACCGCGCGTTGACCGCCTTGAACCGGCCGCCCCGCACGAAGATCGCGCCACCGCCACCGCCCTCGGTCTTGTCGCCGGTCGCGTTGCCGTCGGTGAACGCGATGTTCTGCACCGTCAGCGCGGGGGTCTCCTGGTCCTGGCAGTGGCTGGTCGACCACTCCTGTGCCTTGTCGCAGGTGTTCTGGTACAGAATCCGGCGCTTCCCCTCGCCGCTGAGCGTGACCTTTCCGCCACCGTCGATGACCACTCTGGGTGACCGGTTGCGTACCTTCGCGGTCTCCTTCACCACGATCGTCACCGGGTCCGGCCCGCAGTCGAACGTGATGATCCCGCCCGCGGCGACGGCCGCGACGAACTTCTCCGAGGTGCACCCGGCCGGGCTGCCGTCGCCGACGATCCAGGTCGGATTCGAGGTGTCCACCGCCTGCGCCTCCTGCGGCACGGCGGCGTGCCCGTTGGGGTTGCCGTTCGTGTACGACTGGCCCTTGGTCGTGCCGCCCGAGGACGAGGACGACGGCGCCGAGCCGATGCCGCCCTCTCCGCCCGGTTCGCCCGAGGCGTCCGCCGCCCCCGAGGTCGCGGAGTCGACCGGGCTCGGCAGGTGATCGCCGGGATCGGCCGGCAGGCGCTCCTCGCCGCAGGCCGCCAGCGCGAGCGCGGCCACCACCAGCATGACCCCGAACCGTCGTCGCATTGAGGGATGGTAGCCCGCACGGCCATGTGACAGGAGCGGGACGGCGCGTTGGGCCGGTTACGGTACCCCCATGAGACCGCACCTTGCCGAGCAGCTCGACATGCAGCCGCACCCCGAGGGCGGCTGGTACCGCGAGACCTGGCGTTCCCCTGTGACGTTCGCCCCCGACGGCTACGCGGGCCCGCGCAGCGCCGCCACCGCGATCTACTTCCTGCTGCACCCCGGCGAGGAGTCCGCGTGGCACGTGGTGCGCTCCGACGAGCTGTGGTTCTGGCACTCCGGCGGCCCGCTCGCGCTGCGCCTCGGCGGCTCCGGCGACCGTCCCGGCCCGGGTCCGCAGTTCCTGCTGGGCGCCGATGTGACCGCCGGCCAGCGCCCGCAGGGACTCGTCCCCGGCGGCGTATGGCAGGCCGCCGCCCCGGCCGGCGACGAACCGGTCCTCGTCAGCTGCGTGGTGGCGCCGGGCTTCGACTTCGCCGACTTCCGCCTGGCGAGCGACCCGGCAGATATCGGATAAATCGATCAGCCCTTCGACGACGGTGGCTCGGGCTCGGAAACGTCGGCGACCGTCGCGTCCAGCGCCGTGATGGCGGCGTCCGCCGGCACGGCCAGGGCGACGCCGTGCCGGCCGCCGCCGAGCGAGATCTCGCGGCCCAGGATCCGCTCGTCGGCGATCACCGGCCACGCCGTCGACGACCCGAACGGAGTGATCGTGCCGCGCTCGAAGCCGGTCGCCTCCTTCGCGGTGGCCGCGTCCGGCATCGACATGCGTGTGACGCCGAGCAGGGCTCGCAGCTTCGGCCAGGAGATCACCCGGTCGCCGGGCACGAGCACGAAACGGTAGTCGCCCTCGCTCAGCCGGACCACGATGGTCTTGACCACGTCGGGCACCGCCACGCCGCGCGCCGCGGCCGCCTCGGCCAGGCTGCGCACCGGGCCGTGCTCGACCACCCGGAAGGCAATGCCGCTCGCCGCCACCCCGGCGACGGCCGGATTATCGGAGAAGTCCGAGGGATCGGGCATGCCGGTCACTTCACCAGCGGGCGGACGCGCTCGGCGACGAACCGTACGAAGCCCTCCGGGTCCGGGTCGTCGGGCGTGGGCTGCAGGATCACGCTGTCCGCGCCGGCCTCGGCCCAGCGCGTCACCGCCTCGGCGAACGCGTGCTCGTCACCGGCCACCGATATGTCGAGGTGGGGGTCGGTGTGCCCCCAGCGGGCGCGCTCGGCCGCCATCCGCTCCGCCGCGTCCGGGCCCGTGGCCGCGTGCAGGTAGACGACGACCGGGTGCGCGCCGGTCCGCCCGGCCGCCGAGCGCCCCTGGTCGATCAGGCCACGCGCCCGGCGTACCGTCGCCGGATCCGTGCCGCCGGTGAGCACCGTGCCGTCGGAGACCTCGCCGGACAGGCGAAGGGTCTTGTCGCCCGTCGCGCCGAGCAGGATCGGCGCCGGACCCGGCGGGGGCCAGTCCAGGGCCACGTCGTCGAGGCGCACGTAGCGCCCCTGGGTGGACACCCGCTCGCCGCGCAGCAGCGCCCGCAGCGCCTCCGTGTACTCCCGCAGCAGGGTCAGCGGCGACGCGGCCCGCGCCCCGACCTGCCCCATCCAGTCCTGCACCCCGTGCCCGGCGGCGATGACCGCCCGGCCGGGGAACATCCGCAAGAGCGTCGAGATCTCCATCGCGCTCAGCGCCACGTTGCGCAGCGGCACCGGCAGCAGCCCGACGCCCACCCGCAGCCGCGACGACCACGCGAGGGCCGCGGCCGCGGTGGTCAGCCCGCCCTCCAGGAAGCAGTCCTCCCACAGCCACAGCTCCTCGAGCCCGGCCTCGTCGGCGGCGCGCACGATGTCGCGCAGTCGCTCGGGCGGCAGCTGCGGCAGAAACACGGTACCCAGCGTCGTCATGAGCAGCAGTCTCGCACTACCGCGACCGGCCCCGGTTCGTACACCGTAGGCCCCGCGACGGCCGGCACACCCGGAATCGCCGGTACTTCACGGCATGAATGGCCCACGATCGGCCGGAGGTACCGCCCGGATCAGCGGAATGCTTCGGGGCGAGTACGGCAGGTACGGTCCGGTCGGTGGGGGGACCGGTGGCGGTTCCGGGATCGGCGGCATTACGGGGGTCGGCGGCCCCGGCAGCCCGACCGGATGACGAGAAGAGGGGCGCGCGGCGCGCCCCTCTTCGTCGCGGGGCCTGGCAGTCCCAGAGTGTCGTCCACCACGGGATTGCATGATTATGCACTACCTCGTATATGCTTCATGCGTGTCCAAGGTCCTGAACTCCCTGCCCGTCGGCGAACGCGTCGGGATCGCCTTCTCCGGCGGCCTCGACACCTCGGTGGCGGTCGCGTGGATGCGCGAAAAAGGCGCCATCCCGTGCACCTACACCGCCGACATCGGTCAGTACGACGAGCCCGACATCGCCTCGGTTCCGGGGCGCGCCACGGCGTATGGCGCCGAGGTCGCCCGCCTGGTCGACTGCCGGGCGAGCCTCGTCGAGGAGGGCCTCGCGGCCCTGGCCTGCGGGGCGTTCCACATCCGCTCCGGCGGCCGCGCGTATTTCAACACCACGCCGCTCGGCCGCGCCGTGGCCGGCACCCTGCTGGTGCGCGCGATGCTCGAGGACGACGTGCAGATCTGGGGCGACGGCTCCACCTTCAAGGGCAACGACATCGAGCGGTTCTACCGCTACGGCCTGCTCGCCAACCCGTCGCTGCGCATCTACAAGCCGTGGCTGGACGCCGAGTTCGTCGGCGAGCTCGGCGGGCGCAAGGAGATGTCGGAGTGGCTGCTCGCCCATGGGCTGCCCTACCGCGACAGCACCGAGAAGGCGTATTCCACCGACGCGAACATCTGGGGCGCCACCCACGAGGCCAAGTCGCTGGAGCACCTCGACGCGGGCGTCGAGATCGTCGACCCGATCATGGGCGTGCGCTTCTGGGACCCGGCCGTGGAGATCCCGGCCGAGGACGTCACGATCGGCTTCGCGCAGGGCCGCCCGGTCACCATCAACGGCAAGGAGTTCGCGACCGCCGTCGACCTGGTGCTGGAGGCCAACGCCATCGGCGGCCGGCACGGGCTGGGCATGTCCGACCAGATCGAGAACCGCATCATCGAGGCCAAGAGCCGCGGCATCTACGAGGCGCCGGGCATGGCGCTGCTGCACATGGCGTACGAGCGCCTGGTCAACGCGATTCACAACGAGGACACGGTCGCCGCGTATCACAACGAGGGCCGTAAGCTCGGCCGCCTGCTGTACGAGGGGCGCTGGCTCGACCCGCAGGCCCTGATGCTGCGTGAGGCCCTGCAGCGCTGGGTCGGCACGGCCGTCACGGGCGAGGTGACGATCCGCCTGCGCCGCGGCGAGGACTACTCGATCCTGGACACCCAGGGCCCGGCCCTGTCGTACCACCCGGACAAGCTGTCCATGGAGCGCACCGAGGACGCCGCGTTCGGCCCGGTCGACCGCATCGGCCAGCTGACCATGCGCAACCTCGACATCGCCGACTCGCGGGCGAAGCTGGAGCAGTACGTCACGCTCAACGTGATCGGCAGCCCCCACCCGATGCTGCTCGGCGCCAACCAGACCCCGTCCGCCGACCTGCTCGGCGCCATGCCGGCCGGCGGCGCCGCCGCGATCACCGCGCGGGGCGCCGTGCAGGAGGACGCCGAGCTGCTCGACCACGCGGCTCTGGAGTCCGGCACCGACTGACCCTTCGGCCACGTCCCCGGTTCCCCGGCGTGTCGACCGCGACTGCTCGCGCCGGGTGATACCGGGGACGTGGCCCCATTTTGTCGCCTGCTGCAACGGCTGGTCGAAGGGGCGCCGCCCCGGCGGTGAGCCGCGTCTTCGCAACGGCCGCACGACCCCGTCGAGCCTCACCACTGCTGCCTGGCCCTGCTACCCGGCCGCCATGACTCCGCATCGGTACGTCCTGTGTGGACAGTCTCCGATGGACGTCGCGAGCCTGGAGGTCTGGGAGTCCGAGGAGGTCCGCGCCGCCTGCCCAGGCCTCAGTCGGCGGTGCCCAGCTCGGTGGAACCGGAAACCCGCTTCACCTGTGGCCTGGATCGTCCAGGTCTTGGATCTTGTCGACGGTGGCCGCTCGACGGATCCAGATGCCGAGCTGGTCAAGATCGGTGCAGTCGGCGATGTTGGCGCGGATCTCGTCGAGGATCTCGACCTCCCGAGCGTCGAGGACGGTAAGCACCGCCCTGGCCATCCCGCGTGCTTCACCATGACTCTCACGATCTGCCAATCATGGGTTACGCATTGTGAACCATGTTGCCCCGGCGTGGGACACGCGCTAATCGTGGCGGGCCGACCGACGACCGAATCGTCGTCTGCGCGACCGCGACCGCGCCTAGCTCATCCGGTCGCTGAGGCCACCTGGCCTGGCCCCGGTGGGCATTTCGAGTCGGTGTGCCTAATCTCGCCACCGTGGTCGACGTGCGGAAGGCCGACCGGTGGCGTCGACAGTCGTGGCGGTTCGCGCCCACCACCGTTTCGCGGTCGCAAGGTCGACTTTGTAGCGTTCATGGCCAGTTTGTAGCGTTCATGGCCAGCCCGTACGCCGCCTGGACGCTTGGCGTCCGCCCCCGAAGTAGCGGCGGGTCGGAGGCGAAGGGGCTTCTTCGCTTGTCTCGCCGCAACTGTGAGGATCTCAGATGACATCGCCGCCGGCCGACGGCCGGCGGCGACGTTGCCGTTCTGAGCGGTTAGTCGTCGAGGTCCTGGATCGTGTCGGCCTTGATGGCGCGGTGGAGCCAGGCGTTGAGCTTGTCGAGGTCGGTGCAGTCAGCGATTCGAGCACGGATGTCGTCCGGAATGTCGATGCCCCGGTCGCTGAGGATCGCCAGAACCGAGGTGGCCAGGCCGCGGGCCTGGCCTACGGCTAGGCCCCGTGCCTCGCCGGCCGCCAGGCCGCGGGCCTCGCCGCTGGCCTCACCCTCGTCGAAGTAGCGGCGGGCGAAGTCGCTCTGGTAGCGGTGACTCGTGGTGGTCATGAGCTCCTCCAGGCATTCCCGGGCTGCCTCCGGCAGGTCCTTGAATACCAGGTCAGTGTACAGGTTGGCATGGACTGGATCGATTACGTCGAGCGCGGTGAGCAGGGCTTCGAACACCGGTGTGGGGTCCGGGCGGCCTCCGTGCGCCAGTGCTGACAGCACCGCGAGCTCGGGGGCGCGCTTGGCCGTGTCGAGGTCGGTGACGACGGGAACCTGGTCGGGGCCGAGCGCCACGGGCGTCAGCACGGAGCCGGGCGGCCCGATCGCGATCGGGGCCGCACACCGGTCGGCGACGGCTTGGTCGGGGCACATCACCAGCAGCGCGACCGGGCAGCCGAGCCGTGCGTGCAGGGTCGTGATGTACACCGGCCAGCTGCGCCGCTTCCGCGCATCGACCCGCAGCTGCACCTCGACCACAACGGCGAGGACCGGTCCGTCGGCGCCGTCCAGCGTGACGACCGCGTCTGCCCGGTACTCCGTCGGGGTTACGTCCGTGAACTCGCTGGAGGTCAGCCGGGCGACCCGGAAGTCCGGCACGGCACCGTGCAGGGGGCCGTTCAGGAGCTCGGCGGCCAGCGTCGGTCTGCCCCGGAACAGCTCAATGAGTATTTCGTGATCCGATGAAGGCACGTTGCGAAAACCTAGGAGACAACCTGGCGATCCGATAATAGATCATAACCGATGGTTGGCTACTTCGGGTCATACATTCCGGTCGCCAGTGGCACCGTTGTGAACCTCGGGTCACAGGGCCGCAGATTTAGATCGCATTTACCAGCGATTCCGCGAGCGGAATCAGCCGAGCGGTCAATTTCATGCTGTTCATGCAAGCCCGAATTCCGGATCAAGAGATGGAGCCCGGCGCGGTTACCTTGATGGCTACGTCGAAGTCGTGGCCGCAGTGCACCAGTGCGAGCGGTGATCGGGCAGATGCCCATGTGATCAGTGGGCACCTAGCCGGCACATCTGTGGTCATTCGGCCGTCACACCTGTGGTCATCTGGCCGCTCGGTTTGTGGTCTTCTGGCCGCATTGGTGCTGATCGTCGAGTCGGCATCCGCGATACGTGCGTCAGCCTCCGGAGGGGTCGTCTTCGGTTGGGCGGTTGCTGGGCTCCGCGGTCGTCAAAACCGTTCAGGCCGACCTGGCGCTGACGGATACAGCCAGTCGGGGGATGCGCCAGTCGCCGTCGGCCATTTCCGCACCCCGGCCGCCGATGCCTTCGAAATCAAGTCCGGAACACGCGTCCATGACGAGGACCTGCGCGGGATGCGGGCGCTTCGTGCCTGGCTCGGCGACCGCTTGATCGCAGGACTCGTCTTGTGCATGGGCGCGTTGCCCTACACCCACGGCAACGGAACGCATGTCATGCCCCTCGACATGCTCTGGAGATAGCCTCACCAGCCGCGTTCGCGCCACTCCGGCAGTGACGGGCGCTGGCGGCGATCGTGGAATTCTTGCCGTGGCCCGGGTAGAACGTCACCTCGTCCGGCAGGCGCTCGAGGAGCTTCGTCGTCACGTCGTGGAAGAGGGAGTCGAAGTCGGCCTTGTTGCCGTGCGTGTTGCCCACGCCGCCCGGGAATCCCTGAGGCGCTTGAGGGGCTACACGCACGACCACTGCGACGCGCGATCACCGAATGGTCTGCAAGATCTCGCCGTTGTCGGCAAGCACCCAGAACGACCATCCATTGCGGTTCGGGTTAACCGTCGGGTTGTAGGCCGCGACCACTGCAACTGCGGCGCCACTCGGGGTTGAGTACGTCTTGTCCTTGAGTTTGCCGCTGATGATCGTCACGGACTTCGTCTTGCGGTTGTAGACCGCTTCGACCTTGGTGCCTTCATAGATTGCGTAGATCGCCACCTCGTCGACCTGTGGTTCGGCATCGGCTTTGGTGGAGCCGGGCGTCTTGGCGAAGTGCTCCACCAGGCGGGCGACTGCTACGCCGTCGGTGACGCCCCAGGCGATCGCGAGGAGATGCACCTTGTTGTAGGCATCGATGGGCACGTCGGTGATCGTTGTCATGCTGCCTCCGGCCGGTCGTCTACTGACAGGAGATAGAATAGTAAAACGTAGAACGAGAAGTCAAGTGGAGCTGAAGGCGAAGGCAAGTTGGGTGGGAATGCGGAAGAACAGACGTGCAGATGCGGAAGAAATTTGGTTGGAATGCGGAAGTAGGGCATGGTTGCGCTATGGATGGCGCGCTTACGGGTCTGGCTGAGCGCCGCTTGGCGGCCGTACTCGTCGACAGGCTGAGTGAGGAGCCGACGGTCGTCCTGAACGGGCCGCGAACGGTCGGCAAGAGCACTCTCCTCAACGAGTGCGCGCGGAGGTTCAACAAAGCAGTGATCGACTGCGACGATCCGGCCACTCGGGCTGCGGTCCGAAGTGACCCGGGCCGGTTCGTGGAAGGACCCGGTCCGGTCTTCATCGACGAGTTCCAGCACGTCCCGGAGCTCCTCGATGCGATCAAGGCCGAGCTCAACCGAGATCTCAGTCCAGGGCGCTTCGTTCTCGCCGGATCGACGCGCTACTCGACCCTGCCGCAGGCAGGTCAGTCGTTGACGGGGCGCGTCGACATCATCGATGTTCTGCCGCTTGCTCAGATGGAGATTGATGGCAGCGGCGCGGAGCCGTTTGTGCATCGGCTACTCGCCGGCCGCGGGTCCGAGACCTTGCCGGACCGCTCGACGACGAGCCGAGACGAGTACGCCCGGCGGGTGACGTCCGGCGGCATGCCCGTCGCGTTGCGGCGGCCGCCCGGGAGATCGCGCTCGCGGTGGTACAGCAATTATCTCGATCTCGTGATCGAACGTGACGTGATCGAGCTCAGTCGCGTCCGTCAGCGCGAGATGCTGCCTCGCCTGTTGAATCAGCTCGCCGCGCGCTCGGGACAGGTACTGAACATCGCGGCGACTGCGCAGGCGCTAGGGATGGAGAAGAGCAGCGCCGAGAACTACGTGCGGCTCCTCGAGGCAGTGTTTCTGATTCAACGCCTGCCTGCCTGGGGGACGACCTTGGGCTCCCGGGTGGCGCGCCAGCCCAAGGTGCATGTGGTTGACGCCGGGGTGATGGCCTGGCTACTCGGACTGAATCCGGAGAAGATCTCGCGGTCGGATCCGGCTGTTCTGACCGACTACGGCCACTTGATCGAGACGTTCGCTGTGGGCGAGATTCTGAAGCAGATCAGTTGGTGGGACGCGCCAGTCGTCGCAGGTCATTTCCGGACTGCGACCGCCGACGAGGTCGACCTTGTCATCGAGGGCGACGACGGCGACGTCATCGCTTTCGAGATCAAGGCCGGTACTCGTATCCACGGCGAGGATCTGCGCGGGATTCGGGCACTCCGCGGCAGGCTCGGTGCCCGACTTGCCGCTGCCGTCGTCCTGTACACGGGGGAACTTGCGTTCACGCATGAAGAGGGTGCATTGGTCGTTCCCCTCGATGCGCTGTGGAGATGACCGATTACCAGCCCCTGGCGCGCCACTGCGGCAGGGCCGGGCGCTCGGCGCCGATCGTGGAGTCCTTGCCGTGGCCGGGGTAGATCACCGTCGAGTCCGGTAGCGGGCCGAAGACCTTCTCCTCCAGGTCGTCCATCAAGGAGTTGAAGTCTGTCGGGTTTGTTGTCCGCCCAGGACCCCCGGGGAAGAGGGCGTCGCCGGTGAAGAGGTGGCCGCCGTCCGGCTCGTAGTACAGGGCGATCGAGCCCGGGGTGTGGCCCACCAGGTGGATCACCGAGAGGGTGCAGTCGCCGACGCGGAGGGTGTCGTCCTCGTTCAGGGTGCCGGTGACCACCGGGATCTCGGGGGCGTCGGCCGGGTGGGCCAGGGACTGCGCACCCGTCGCCTCGATCACTTCGGCGAGCGCCATCCAGTGATCGGGGTGGCGGTGGGTGGTGACGACCGCGCGGATGCCTTCCGGCTCCACGAGCTGGAGCAGCCGTGGTGCCTCGTTGGCCGCGTCGATCAGGACGCCCTCGCCGGTGGCGCGGCAGCGCAGCAGGTACGCGTTGTTGTCCATCGGTCCGACGGAGAGCTTGGTGATCGAGAGTGCGGTCGTCATTTCCATGCCTCCAGGCTGGGCAGGTCGCCGCGGCCGGAGAGCCAGGCGGCTAGAAGATGTGCCGGGCCGGTCACGGTCGGTGCGGACGGGACGGTGAGCAGCGCGGCGCCATCCGGGTCCGCGAGGGTCGCCACGCGCGGGGCCGACGGGTCGTGCAGCGGGAACGCGGGCGGCCAGTCGGCGGAACACCGGGCGAGCGGGGCGTCGTCGAGACCGCGCACGGTGGCGGGCGGCCGGGCGGTGGCTCGTTCAAGCTCGGGGTTGAGCACCAGCGGATCGGCCGTCACAGCAGACACCCTAGCGCTGACGGACCCCGACGGCGGGCGGCAGGTCGCCGACGGCCCAGTGCAGTTCGTCCTCCCAGTCGGCCACGCTGAGGTCGACGGTCTCGAAGGACAGCCTGGCGCCGATGGGCTTCCCGAGGTACCCCGCGAAAAGATCATGGACCACGACGAGCCGCTGGCCGACCGCTAAGGCCGCGGGGTCACGGCCGCCGGCGGGCCTGACCTCGAGGCGGCCGTAGACGCCCATCTCGGCGTCGGTCCCGCGATCCTCGACGATCACGTCCAGGATCTCGTCCTCGGCGCCGACGTGAAACCCGTAGGACGTGCCCCCGAACGTCAGCCAGAACCGCATCAGCGAGTCGTCCTGGCCAGGCGAGACGTGCCACTGCACGTCGGCCCGCTCGAGGCGGAGTCCGACGGCGCCGGCCAGCACATGCGAGGGAAGCACGCCCTGACCATAGCCCCGATATTCGGTTTCGCGGCATGGACGCGCTGCCTACCGTGGATTTCCGAACGCCAGTTCGTACGGAAGGATGCCATGCACATCGACCTGTCGGCCCTGGGCTGGGACGACGCCTTCGCCGCGGCCTTCGAGCGCGGGTTCGCCGTGCCCGGTCAGCGGCCCGCGCGGGTCAGCCGCGTGGACCGGGGCATCTGCACCGCGCTCGCGACCGGCGGCCCGGTCCGGGCGAGCCTGTCGGGCGGCCTGCTGGCCCGCGCCGCGCAGGACCCGGGGGCGCTGCCCTGCGCCGGCGACTGGCTGGTCGTGCGCACCTGGCCGGACGGGCGGCTGACGGGGGAGGCGGTGCTGCCCAGGCGCACGGCGATCGTCCGCGCGGTGGCGGGGGAGGAGTCCTTCGGCCAGGTCTTGGCGGCGAACGTCGACGCGGTCGCGGTCGTCGAGCCGGTCGACCCCTCGCCCGACCTGGGGCGCATCGAGCGGCTGCTGGCGCTGGCGTGGGAGTCGGGGGCAAGGCCGCATCTGGTACTCACGAAAGCCGACCTTGCGGCCGATCCGCAGGCGCTCGCGGCGCAGATGCCGGCGCGCGCGTCCGGCGTGGAGGTGCACGCCGTCAGCGCCCGCACCGGGCTGGGCCTGGACGCGCTGCGCCCGCTCGTCGCGCATGGCCGCACGCTCGGCCTGCTCGGGCAGTCCGGGGCGGGCAAGTCCAGCCTGGTCAACGCGCTCGCCGGGGCGCCGGTGATGCAGACCCGCGAGCTGCGCGCCGATGGCCGGGGCCGGCACACCACCACATATCGGGCGTTGATTCCGATGCCGGGCGGCGGTTCGGTCCTCGACACCCCCGGCGTACGCCTCGTCGGCATGTTCGACACCGCGGCCGGGCTCGATCGGGCGTTCGCGGACGTGACGCGGATCGCGGAACACTGCAGGTTCCAGGACTGCGACCACGCCGACGAGCCGGGCTGCGCGGTCCGGGCCGCGGTCGAGGCGGGCGAGCTGAGCCCGCGGCGTTACGCCCACTGGCAGAAGTTACAAAAAGAGCAGATGCTGGCAGCGGTACGGCGGATGCGGCGCGAAAGCCGCGAACGGCGCCGGCCGGCACGGCCCTAGCCGCGGGGCATTCCCCGTTCGAGCACCCCTCGGGCGATCGGGCGCCGAAAAATGTCATACCCCCTGGCTAGAGTTGTCGGCTGGCACCGTGCCGGTGTTCCAACCGGACAAATCACTGCCAAGTTGTCTCTGCCAAGGGGAAGCATGTCCGACCGCTTGATCATCCGTGGCGCCCGCGAGCACAACCTTCGCGACGTCAGCCTCGACCTGCCGCGCGACGCGATGATCGTGTTCACTGGGCTGTCCGGCTCGGGCAAGTCGAGCCTGGCGTTCGACACGATCTTCGCCGAGGGTCAGCGGCGATACGTCGAGTCGCTCTCCTCCTATGCGCGCCAGTTCCTCGGCCAGATGGACAAGCCCGACGTCGACTTCATCGAGGGCCTGTCTCCGGCGGTCTCGATCGACCAGAAGTCGACCTCGCGCAACCCGCGCTCGACGGTCGGCACCATCACCGAGGTCTACGACTACCTGCGGCTGCTCTACGCCCGCGTCGGCGAGCCGCACTGCCCGGTCTGCGGCGAGGCGATCACCAAGCAGACGCCCCAGCAGATCGTCGACCGCGTCCTGGCCATGGACGAGGGCACCCGCTTCCAGGTGCTCGCGCCGGTGGTGCGGGGGCGCAAGGGTGAATACGTCGACCTGTTCAGCGAGCTGCAGTCCAAGGGCTACGCGCGGGCCCGCATCGACGGCGTCGTGCACCCGCTGACCGACCCGCCGAAGCTCAAGAAGCAGGAGAAGCACACCATCGAGGTGGTCATCGACCGGCTCGCGGTGAAGCCGAGCGCCAAGCAGCGGCTCACCGACTCGGTCGAGACCGCGCTGAAGCTCGCCGCCGGCATCGTGATCCTCGAGTTCGTCGACCTGCCCGAGGACGACGAGCATCGGGAGCGGCTGTTCTCCGAGCACCTCGCCTGCCCCAACGAGCACCCGCTGTCGGTCGAGGACCTCGAGCCGCGCTCGTTCTCCTTCAACGCGCCGTATGGTGCCTGCCCGGACTGCACCGGCATCGGCACCAAGAAGGAGGTCGACCCGGAGCTCATCGTCCCCGACCCGGAGCGCTCCCTGCGCGAGGGCGCGATCGCGCCCTGGGCGACCGGCACCACGCTGGACTACTTCCTGCGGCTACTTGAGGCGCTCGGCGACGAGGAGGGCTTCAACCTCGACACGCCGTGGCGCGCGCTTTCCTCGCGCGGCCAGAAGGCGATCCTCCACGGCTCCGAGGACCAGGTCCACGTCCGCTATCGCAACAAGTATGGCCGCGAGCGCTCCTACTACACCGGGTTCGAGGGTGTGGTGCAGTGGATCGAGCGCCGTCACTCCGACACCGAGAGCGACTGGTCGCGGGACAAATATGAGGGCTATATGCGCGACGTGCCCTGCGGCACCTGCGGCGGCACCCGGCTCAAGCCGGAGATCCTCGCGGTCACGATCGCCGGGCGCAGCATCGCCGACGTGTGCAACCTGTCGGTGGGGGAGTGCGCCGAGCTGCTCGGCGCGCTGACGCTCACCGACCGGCAGAAGATGATCGCCGAGCGGGTGCTCAAGGAGATCAACGCCCGGCTGCGGTTCCTCGTCGACGTCGGCCTGGACTATCTCTCCCTCGACCGGGCCGCCGGCACGCTGTCGGGCGGCGAGGCGCAGCGCATCCGCCTGGCCACTCAGATCGGCTCCGGCCTCGTCGGCGTGCTCTACGTCCTCGACGAGCCGAGCATCGGCCTGCACCAGCGCGACAACCACCGGCTCATCGAGACCCTGGTGCGGCTGAGGAAACTCGGCAACACGCTCATCGTCGTCGAGCACGACGAGGACACCATCCGCACCGCCGACTGGATCGTCGACATCGGGCCCGGGGCCGGCGAGCAGGGCGGCCGGGTCGTGCACAGCGGGCCTTACGACGACCTGGTCAAGACCGAGGACTCGGTGACCGGCGCCTACCTGTCCGGCCGCCGCAGCATCCCGACCCCGGCCATCCGGCGCCCGCGCACACCCGGCCGTGAGCTGGTCGTCGTCGGCGCCCGTGAGCACAACCTGCACAACCTGACCGTGCCGTTCCCGCTGGGCCAGCTCGTCGCCGTCACCGGCGTCTCCGGCTCGGGCAAGTCGACGCTGGTCAACGACATCCTGCACGCCGTGCTGGCCAACACCGTCAACGGCGCCCGGCTGGTGCCCGGGCGGCACACCCGCATCTCCGGCCTCGACCTCGTCGACAAGGTGGTCGGCGTCGACCAGTCGCCGATCGGCCGGACGCCGCGGTCCAACCCGGCGACATATACCGGCGTTTTCGACAACGTCCGCAAGCTCTTCGCCGAGACGACCGAGGCGAAGGTCCGCGGCTACGGCCCGGGGCGGTTCTCGTTCAACGTCAAGGGCGGCCGCTGCGAGGCGTGCGCCGGCGACGGCACGATCAAGATCGAGATGAACTTCCTGCCCGACGTGTATGTCCCGTGCGAGGTCTGCAAGGGCGCGCGGTACAACCGCGAGACCCTCGAGGTGCACTACAAGGGCCGCACCATCGCCGAGGTGCTGGACATGCCCATCGACGAGGCGGCCGGCTTCTTCGAGGCGATCCCGGCCATCCACCGGCACCTCAAGACGCTGGTCGACGTCGGCCTGGGATACGTGCGGCTCGGCCAGCCCGCCCCGACGCTCTCCGGCGGCGAGGCGCAGCGGGTGAAGCTCGCCTCCGAGTTGCAGAAGCGCTCGACGGGCCGGACGGTGTATGTGCTGGACGAGCCGACCACCGGCCTGCACTTCGAGGACATCCGCAAGCTGCTGCTGGTGCTGCAGGGCCTGGTGGACAAGGGCAACACGGTCATCGTCATCGAGCACAACCTCGACGTCATCAAGACCGCCGACTGGATCATCGACATGGGCCCGGAGGGCGGCCACAAGGGCGGCACGGTCGTCGCCGCCGGCACCCCGGAGGAGGTCGCCGAGCTCCCGGACAGCTACACCGGGCAGTTCCTGCGCCACGTGCTCGGGCTGACCGGCCCGGCCAGCGGCGACCCGGCGGCCCGCGACCGCGCGGCACAGGCCAACGGGACCAAGCCGGCCGCGGCGCCGAAGAGGGCGGCCGGCGCGCGTGCGACGCCCGCGAAGGCGGCCACCGCGGCCAAGGCGGCCCCGGCGGCCAAGTCAGCCGCTGCGGCGAAGACGACGGCCCCGGCGGCCAAGTCAACCGCCCCGGCGAAGACGACGGCCACGGCGAAGAACACGGCCTCCGCGGCGGCCAAGGCCACGAAGGCCGCGCCGCGCAAGGCCCCGGCGAAGAAGGCGGCGACCAAGGGCTGAACAGGTGCCGGGGGCGGCCCCGCGGGACCGCCCCCGGGTGCTTCTGCTGCGGTCGGGGCTCGCGGGCGGCGCTGCTACGGTGGCCGCTGGCGAGACTTGACCACGGGAGGAGTCACGTGTCGGTCGAGGACGTCTTCAACCCCTGCGCCGCCACCGCGCGGCGCACGCTGCTGCTGGGCGCGGGCGCGATGGGCATCGCCGTGCTCGCCGGGTGCGGCGGCGACGAGCCGGCCCCGGGCGCCGGCGGGCAGCCGGGCGGCTCCAGCGCGCCGGCCGCGCCGACCAGCGCTCGGGGCAACCCGTTCGACGACACCGGCTCTGGCGGCAGCGACGAGCCGAAGGTGCCGTCCAACGCGCTGGTCGCCGTGGGCGAGGTGCCGGTCGGCGGCGGGGTCATCGTCAAGGACGCGGTGCTGGTGATCCAGCCGGCGAAGGGGACCTTCAAGGCGTACGACGCGATGTGCCCGCACGAGGGCGAGATCGTCGACCCGCCGTTCGACGGCAACCCGATCATCCAGTGCCCGCGGCACAACTCGAAGTTCAAGGTCGCCGACGGCAGCCGGGTGGCGGGCCCGGCGCTGCGGGGGCTCAAGGGCATCAGGGTCGAGGTGCGCGGCGGCTACGTCGTGCGCCCCTGATGCTTACGCATGGTGGCCGTGCGGTCGCCGCGTTCGCGGCGACTCTCAGAATTCGTTGAGCATTGAACCGTACCCTCCATGTTCGGTGTATGCATGGCCGCAGCCTGCGGGCCTAGGAACAGTGGAGGAGCTTGATGAGTGACACGACCCGCCGCGCGGTGCTCGCCGGAGCCGTCGGCGTGACGGCCGCGTCCGTCATCGCCGCCTGTGGGGGCGGTGACAGTGGATCGAACAGCGCCGCCAACGACTCCAGCCCCAGCGGACCGATCGCCAAGAAGTCGGACATTCCGGTCCAGGGTGGCAAGATCGTCTCCGCCGGCGGCGGCACGGTGATCACCCAGCCGGAGCCTGGCACGTTCAAGGCATTCACGGCGATCTGCACGCACCAGCTGTGCCTCGTGACGGACGTGGTGAACAACTCGATCAACTGCAGGTGTCATGGCAGCACCTTCTCGGCGGTGAACGGATCGGTCACCAATCCGCCGGCCTCCGCGAAGCTGGAGGAGAAGAAGCTGCGCATCGACGGCGAGGACATCTACCTGACGACGTGACGGGGTGACGCGCTCCCCCGATCGCGGGTCCGATGCGTCCCGATGGCGGGGGCGGTCGCCGTCGTGGCGACCGGCCCTCGCCGATTTTGTCGTACCCCCCGGATAGTCTCGAACCGTGCCTGACCCGTCGACGTATCGACCCGCTCCGGGGACCATTCCCGACGCGCCGGGGGTGTATCGCTTCTACGACCCCTCCGGCCGGGTCATCTACGTGGGCAAGGCCAAGAGCCTCCGGCAGCGGCTCAGCAGCTACTTCGCCGACCTGTGGACGCTGCACTCACGCACCCAGCAGATGGTCACCACGGCGTCGCGGGTCGACTGGGTCACCGTCGGCACCGAGGTCGAGGCACTGCAGCTCGAGTACAACTGGATCAAGGCGTACGACCCGCGGTTCAACGTCCGGTATCGCGACGACAAGAGCTATCCGTATCTCGCCGTCACGCTCGACGAGGCGTATCCGCGGCTGCAGGTGATGCGCGGCGCCAAGCGCAAGGGCGTGCGCTATTTCGGGCCGTATGCGCACGCCTGGGCCATCCGCGAGGTGCTCGACCTGCTGCTGCGGGTGTTCCCGGCCCGCACGTGCTCGTCGGGCGTCTTCAAGCGCGCGGGGCAGATCGGGCGGCCGTGCCTGCTGGGGTATATCGGGAAGTGCTCGGCGCCGTGCGTCGACCGGGTCAGCGAGGACGAGCACCGGCAGATCGTCGAGAACTTCTGCGACTTCATGGCCGGCCGGACCGACACGATGATCAAGCAGCTCGAGCGGGAGATGTATGAGGCCTCCGACGAGCTGGACTTCGAGCGCGCCGCACGGCTGCGCGATGACCTCGGTGCACTGCGCCGCGCGATGGAGAAGCAGGCCGTGGTGCTCGGCGACGGCACCGACGCCGACGTGGTCGCCTTCGCCGACGACCCGCTCGAGGCCGCGGTCCAGGTGTTCCACGTGCGCGGCGGGCGGGTGCGGGGCCAGCGCGGCTGGATCGTGGAGAAGACCGAGGATCTCACCGTCGGCGACCTCGTGCACCACTTCTGCACCCAGATCTACGGCAGCGAGGCCGGCGCCGAGGCCGCCGACCTGCCGCGGGAGCTGCTGGTGCCGGAGCTGCCGGCCGACGTCGACGCGCTCGCCGACTGGCTGACCCGGCTGCGCGGGAGCCGGGTCGCGATCCGGGTGCCGCAGCGCGGCGACAAGAAGGCCCTCGCCGACACCGTCGCGCGCAACGCCGAGCAGGCCCTGCAGCAGCACAAGCTGCGCCGGGCCGGCGATCTCAGCACCCGCAGCAAGGCGCTGGAGGAGCTCGCCGAGGCGCTGGGCATGCAGACCGCGCCGCTGCGCGTCGAGTGCTACGACGTGTCGCAGATCCAGGGCACCGACGTGGTCGCGAGCATGGTCGTCTTCGAGGACGGGCTGTCGCGCAAGAGCGAGTATCGGCGCTTCGCGATCAACGGCGCGACCGACGACGTGTCGGCCATCTCCGAGGTGCTGCGGCGGCGGTTCGCGCGATACCTCGACGCCAAGGTCGAGATGGACGAGGCCGGCGAGGTCGACCCGTCCCGCCCCGGCATCGACCCGACGACGGGGCGCCCGCGCAAGTTCGCCTACCCGCCCCAGCTCGTGGTCGTGGACGGCGGCCAGCCCCAGGTCAACGCCGCCGCCCAGGTGTTGCTCGACCTCGGCATCGACGACATCACGATCTGCGGCCTCGCCAAGCGCCTGGAGGAGGTGTGGCTGCCCGACGACGAGTTCCCGGTGATCCTGCCGCGCGCCTCCGAGGGCCTGTATCTGCTGCAGCGGGTCCGCGACGAGGCCCACCGCTTCGCGATCACGTATCACCGCCAGAAGCGCTCGAAGCGCATGACCGCGTCGACCCTGGACGCCGTGCCGGGCCTCGGCGAGATCCGCCGCAAGGCCCTGCTGCGCCACTTCGGTTCACTCAAAAGGCTGAAGTCGGCGAGCCTCGACGAGATCGCGGAGGTCCCCGGCATCGGCCGCCGCACGGCGGAGGCGGTCCTCACCGCCCTCGGCGGGGGAGGTCCCACCGCCCCGGGCGCCGACGCCCCCGCCACGCCGGAGCGCCCGGCCGCGTTTCCCGCCCCCGCCGCCACCGACGAGGCACACGCCGCGGCCGTGGAGGCCCGCCCCGCCGCTGACGAGACCCGCGACGAGCCATGCGAGGCCGTTGACGAGCGCCGGGCCGTGGATGAGCGCGAGGTCGTTGACGAGCCGAGCGAGGCTCGTGACCAGCCGCGCGACGAGGCTGGTGACCGGTCGGGCACGCACCGTGATGGGCCGCGTGAGGGTGTTGGGTCAGGCGAGTGGGGGCCGTCGTGACGCGATGCGCGAGGCCGGCGACGGGGTGGACGAGGTGGGTGGAGGTGGCGGCGTGTCGGGCGGGGAGCATGACGCTGCGCACGGCGACGACAGCGTGGAGTCACCGGTTCGCGTGTCGGCGGTGGTGAGATCGGGCGGGGCTGCGACGGAGGGGCACGGATACCGCGAACTAGTGCAAATCGACCGACCGTCCGATGGCGCGAGCGGTACGACATAAACTCATCGACGTGTCGAGAGAAGGCGACGTGCCCAGTGATGCCCCCGCGCCCGACGACGGCGCCCCGCCGTTAGGTGACGCGGCCGCGGATTCGCGGGACGGGCGGACCGTCGCCGACCGCGAAGCCGGGCCGCGCGCCGGGCGGGAAGCCGACCCGGACACGCCGGAGACCGGCGGTCCCGAGCACGCCGCCGCCGACCGCGGGACCGGGCCGATCGTCGTGGGCCGGGAAGTCGTGGGCCGGGAACCGGAGCCGGAGGCCGGGCAGGCAATCGTGGGCTGGGATGCGCAGCCCGGGGCCGAGCGGGCAGCCGACCAGGCCATCGCGGGCTGGGATGCGGGCCCGGGAACCGAGGGGGCAACCGAGCAGGCCGTCGTGGGCCGCGCGGCCGGGCCGGGTGCCGCACCCGGCGAAGGAGGGGTGCCCGGGCGCAAGGCCACCGACCTGGTCATCGTGACCGGGGTGTCCGGGGGCGGGCGCAGCACCGTGGCGCGGGCGCTCGAGAACGTCGGGTATTACGTCGTGGACAACCTGCCGCAGGCGCTGCTGCTGGACATGGCCGAGCTCGCCCACGCCGCGAAGGGGGCCGTCCGCCGCACCGCCATGGTGCTCGACGTGCGCAGCCACGCGTTCTCGACGGACCTGCCGGGCGCGGTCAAGTCGCTGCGGGAGCGTGGGTTCAACCCGCGGATGGTGTTCGTCGACGCCGACGACGAGGTGCTGATCCGGCGCTTCGAGAGCGTGCGGCGCTCGCACCCGCTGCAGGGCGCCGGGCGTCTGTCCGACGGCATCGCCGCCGAGCGCAAGCTGCTGCAGGAGGCGCGTGAGCAGGCCGATGTCCTGATCGACACGAGTCACCTGAACGTCAACCAGCTGCGCGGGCGCATCGAGGAGATGTTCGGCGAGGAGGACACGACTCAGATCAGGGTCACGGTGCTGTCCTTCGGCTTCAAGTACGGGCTGCCGCCCGACGCCGACTTCGTGCTCGACGCGCGCTTCCTGCCCAACCCGTACTGGGTGCCGGAGCTGCGCGAGCATACGGGCAGGGAGACCGACGTCAGCCGGTACGTCCTCGGGCAGCGCGGGGCGATCACGTTCGTGGAGACGTACGCGCGGCTGATCAACGCCACGGCGCCCGGGTTCGAGCGCGAGGGCAAGCGCTACCTGACGATCGCCGTCGGGTGCACGGGCGGCAAGCACCGCAGCGTCGCCATCGCCGAGGAGCTCGCCCGGCGGCTGCGCGACATGCGGCTCGCGGCATCGCCCCAGCACCGCGACCTGGGACGCGAATGACGGGCCTGAAGGCGGGCGGCGACAACGGCACACGGGCGGCGGGCCAGGCCGTCCGGGCGGTCGCGTTCGGTGGCGGGCACGGCCTGTCCGCCTCGCTGCGCGCCTTGCGCATTCTGCAGCGTCAGCTGCCCGTGGACATCACGGCCGTGGTCACGGTCGCCGACGACGGCGGCTCCAGCGGCCGGCTGCGCGCGACCCGCGACATATTGCCCCCGGGGGACCTGCGTCAGGCCCTTGCCGCGCTCGCCGATGAGACCGCGACCGCCGACCTGTTCCAGCACCGCTTCGCCGGCGAGGACGACATCGCCGGGCATCCGGTCGGCAACCTGGTGCTCTGTGGGCTGATGGAGGTCGCCGGCGATCCGGTCGTCGCGCTGGACCGGGCCGCGCAGATGCTGCGCTGCGGCGGCCGCGTGCTGCCGATGTCCCGGGATCCGCTGCACATCGAGGCCGATCTCTCCGAGGGTGGCGAGGTGGTCACCGTCCGCGGTCAGCACGAGGTCGCGGTGACGATGAAGACCATCGACCGGGTACGCCTGACGCCGGCCGAGCCGGAGGCGTGCGCCGAGGCGGTGCGGGCCGTGCGTGATGCCGACTGGCTGCTGTTCGGCCCCGGGTCGTGGTTCACCAGCGTCATCCCGCACCTGCTGGTCCCAGGGCTCGCCGCCGCCATCCGGGACAGCCCGGCCCGGCGCCTGGTCACGCTCAACCTGGCCGCCGACAGCGAGACCGCCGGGCTCACGCTGCCGGAACACCTTGCCGCGCTGCATCGTTACCTTCCTGAATTGCGAGTCGATGTGGTGCTTGCCGACGGGAAAGCCGTAGGCGACCCCGAACCGGTCCATCGTGCGGCAGAATCGCTGGGTGCGCGGCTGGTCCTGGCCCCGGTCGCCGTCGGCGAGGGGGCGCCACGGCACGACCCGAAGGCGCTGGCCGCGGCACTCGAGCCACTGCTACGCGCCGATGGCCGCGCCGGGATTCCGGGCGGCGGGTGCGCACCGGGGCACACCGGCAACGGCGCGCGGCACGGGCGGGCGCAGGCACGTCACGACATGACCTTGAACACGAAAACCGCGAGGTGACGACAGAATGGCGATGACCGCTGCGGTCAAGGACGAGCTGAGCCGGGTTGACGTGGCGAAACCCTGCTGCCGGCGCGCCGAGATGGCCGCGCTGCTGCGCTTCGCCGGCGGGTTGCACATCGTCTCCGGCCGGGTGGTCGTGGAGGCCGAGCTGGACACCAACGCCACCGCCCGACGGCTGCGCCGCGAGGTGTCGGAGGTGTATGGGTACTCCAGCGAGATCCACATCCTGGCCTCCGGCGGCCTGCGCAAGGCGAGCCACTTCATCGTGCGCGTGGTCAAGGACGGCGAGGCCCTCGCGCGCCAGACCGGCCTGCTGGACGTGCGCGGGCGACCGGTCCGCGGCCTGCCGCCGCACGTCGTGTCGGCGAACATGTGCTGTGCGGTCGCCGCGTGGCGAGGTGCGTTCCTGGCGCACGGCTCGCTGACCGAGCCCGGCCGCAGCTGCGCGCTGGAGATCACCTGCCCGGGGCCGGAGGCCGCGCTTGCGCTGGTCGGCGCCGCCCGGCGCATCGGCATCACCGCCAAGGCCCGCGAGGTGCGCGGGGTGGACCGGGTCGTGGTCAAGGACGGCGACGCCATCGCCGCGCTGCTCACCCGCATCGGGGCGCACCAGAGCGTGCTGACCTGGGAGGAGCGGCGGGTGCGTCGCGAGGTGCGGGCCACCGCCAACCGCCTGGCGAACTTCGACGACGCCAACCTCCGCCGCTCGGCGCGGGCCGCGGTGGCCGCCGCCGCCCGGGTCGCCCGGGCGATGGAGATCCTCGCCGACTCCGCCCCCGAGCACCTCTTCAGCGCCGGCACGCTGCGCCTGGAGCACCGGCAGGCGTCGCTGGAGGAGCTTGGCGCGCTCGCCGACCCGCCGCTGACCAAGGACGCGATCGCCGGGCGGATCCGCCGGCTGCTGGCGCTGGCCGACAAGCGGGCGCGTGATCTGGGCATTCCGGACACCGAGTCGGCGGTCACCCCGGAGATGCTGGTCGGGTGAGTGCGTGGGGGAAACGTGTCGCCCGACACCCCGGCGGGACCGTGACCGGTTCGAGACGATAGGGTTTCCCTGTTCGGCGATGAGGCCGACTCGGGTCGCTCTTCGCTGTTCGATCGCCGCCGCGACACGCGGCCAGGACCCTGTGTATCGGGTGGGGTCCGGACCGGCGGGACCAGGGTGGGCGAGCCAATAACACTCATCTGGCGCCCGGCGTCGATAAAGGGAACTGCCGGGTAGCGACGAGACGAGGAGATGTGTCGAAGTGACCATCCGGGTTGGCATCAACGGCTTCGGCCGTATCGGCCGCAACTTCTTCCGTGCAGCCCTTGCGAAGGGTGTTGACATCGAGGTTGTGGGCGTGAACGACCTGACCGACAACGCGACGCTGGCGCAGCTGCTGAAGTACGACAGCATCCTCGGCCGCCTGGGCAAAGAGGTGAAGGCGACCGCGGACGAGATCACCGTCGACGGCAAGACCTTCAAGGCTCTCGCCGAGCGCGACCCGTCGAAGCTGCCCTGGGGCGACCTGGGCGCCGACGTCGTCATCGAGTCGACCGGCATCTTCACCGACGCGGAGAAGGCCAAGGTCCACGTCGATGGCGGCGCCAAGAAGGTCATCATCTCGGCCCCGGCCAAGAACGAGGACCTGACGATCGTCTTCGGCGTGAACGAGCACCAGTATGACCCGGCGAAGCACACGGTCATCTCCAACGCCTCGTGCACCACCAACTGCCTGGCCCCGATGGCGAAGGTCATCAACGACACGTTCGGCATCGAGCGTGGCCTCATGACCACGATCCACGCCTACACCCAGGACCAGAACCTGCAGGACGCCCCGCACAAGGACCTGCGTCGCGCCCGCGCCGCCGCGCTGAACATCGTGCCGACCTCGACCGGCGCCGCCAAGGCGATCGGCCTGGTCCTGCCGGAGCTCAAGGGCAAGCTGGACGGCTACGCGCTGCGCGTGCCGGTCCCGACCGGCTCGGCGACCGACCTCACCGTGACCGTCTCGCGCGACACCAGCGTCGAGGAGGTCAACGCCGCGCTCAAGGCCGCCGCCGAGGGCTCGCTGGCCGGCATCCTCACCTACACCGAGGACCCGATCGTGTCGACCGACATCGTCACCGACCCGGCGTCGTGCATCTTCGACTCGGGCCTGACCAAGGTCATCGGCAACCAGGTCAAGGTCGTCGGTTGGTACGACAACGAGTGGGGCTACAGCAACCGTCTCGTCGACGCCGTCACCCTGGTCGGCACCGGCCTGTGAAGACGCTGGACGACCTCCTGAGCGAGGGCGTCGCGGGTCGGCGCGTGCTGCTGCGCGCCGACCTTAACGTCCCGCTCGACGGGGAGAAGATCACCGACGACGGCCGCATCCGGGCGGTCCTGCCGACCCTCGACGCGCTGCGTCAGGGCGGCGCCCGGGTCACCGTCGTGTCGCACCTGGGCCGCCCGAAGGGTGCGCCCGACCCGAAGTACACCCTGAAGCCGGTCGCCGACCGGCTGGGTGAGCTGCTCGGCGGCTCGGTCGCGTTCGCCACCGACACCGTCGGCGACTCGGCGCAGGCCGCGGTCGCCGGCCTCGGCGACGGCGACGTCGCCCTGCTGGAAAACCTGCGGTTCAACCCGGGGGAGACCAGCAAGGACGAGGCCGAGCGCCAGGAGTTCGCACGGCAGCTGGGCGCGTTCGGCGACGTGTATGTCGACGACGCGTTCGGCGCCGTGCACCGCAAGCACGCCAGCGTCTACGACGTGGCCGCGCTGCTGCCGCGCTACGCCGGCTACCTGGTGCGTCGCGAGCTCGAGGTGCTCTCCAAGCTGACGGGCGAAGCGGAGGGGCCCTACGCGGTCGTCCTCGGCGGCTCGAAGGTCTCCGACAAGCTCGCCGTCATCGAGGCGCTGCTGCCGAAGGTCGACAAGCTGCTCATCGGCGGCGGCATGTGCTTCACCTTCCTCAAGGCCCAGGGCCACGAGGTCGGCAAGAGCCTGCTGCAGGACGAGATGGTCGACACCTGCAAGGACCTGCTCCAGCGCGGCGGCGACAAGATCGTGCTGCCGGTCGACGTCGTCACCGCGACCGAGATCAGCGACGACGCGGCCACCAAGACCGTCGGCATCGGCGAGATCCCGGCCGACGAGCTCGGCCTGGACATCGGCCCGCAGGCCGTCGCGGAGTTCTCCGGCATCCTGGCCGGCGCCAGGACGGTCTTCTGGAACGGCCCGATGGGCGTGTTCGAGAAGCGCCCGTTCGAGGCCGGCACCCGCGGCGTCGCCGAGGCGATCACCAAGGTCGACGGCTTCACCGTCGTCGGCGGCGGCGACTCGGCCGCGGCGGTGCGCGCGCTGGGCGTCCCCGAGGACGGCTTCAGCCACATCTCCACCGGCGGCGGCGCCTCCCTCGAATACCTTGAGGGCAAGGTCCTGCCGGGCATCGCGGCGTTGGAGGGCTGAGCGATGGCGGAGCAGACCGGACGCCGGCCGCTGATGGCCGGCAACTGGAAGATGAACCTCAACCACCTCGAGGCCATCAAGCTGGTCCAGCAGCTGGCCTTCACCCTCACCGAGCAGCAGCTCAACGACGTGGAGGCCGTGGTACTCCCGCCGTTCGTCGACATCCGCAGCGTCCAGACGCTCGTGGACGGCGACAAGCTGGCCATCGGCTACGGCGCGCAGGACCTGTCCGCGCACGCCTCCGGCGCCTACACGGGCGAGGTCTCCGGGGCCATGCTGGCCAAGCTCGGCTGCCAGTATGTGGTCGTCGGGCACTCGGAGCGCCGGCAGTACCACCGCGAGGACGACGCCCTGGTCAACGCCAAGGTGAAGGCGGCGCTGGCCAACGGCATCGCGCCGATCCTGTGCGTGGGCGAGGGCCTGGAGGTCCGCGAGGCCGGCGAGCACGTGGGCTACACGCTCGCGCAGCTCGACGCCGGGCTCGAGAAGATCAAGACCGACGAGATCGAGAAGATCGTCATCGCGTACGAGCCGGTCTGGGCGATCGGCACGGGCAAGGTGGCGACGCCGCAGGATGCGCAGGAGGTCATCGGGGCGATCCGCACCCGGCTGGCCGAGAAGTACACCGGCGGCATCGCCGACCGGGTGCGCATCCTCTACGGCGGCTCGGTCAAGCACGACAACATCGCGGCGATCATCGAGCAGCCCGACATCGACGGCGCGCTCGTCGGTGGTGCCAGCATCGACGCCGAGGGCTTCGCCAGGATCGTGCGTCTCGGCAAGTAGGCCTCGGTAGCCACGGAAACACTCAACGTCGCGCGACCTCTCGCAGGTCGCGCGACGTTCTGTTTGTCGCCGGGTGGCAACCGGTGGGCTGGCTGGATTGCCGCGGTGCCCGGCCGAATCGGTGCCGGAGCGGCGGCACCGGCTACGGTGATGCCGATCGTGTACATGAAAGCGCTTCGCATCGACGGAACGAACATCCGCGGCGGCTTCATCCACCCCGCAGTTCGGACAGCCCGACCTGTGCGCGCGCGGACTCGCCTAGTAAGCTGCCCTGCAGACATCGCGCCAGAACCGCCCACCGAGAGGACGACCGCGCCATGACGGCGTTCGCCTACACCCTGATCGTGCTGCTGGTCATCACCAGCGTGCTGCTGACCCTCCTCGTGCTGCTGCACCGTGGCAAGGGTGGCGGCATGTCGAGCATGTTCGGCGGCGGCGTGTCCTCGAGCCTCGCGGGCTCGTCGGTCGCCGAGAAGAACCTCGACCGTTACACACTGCTGGTTGGCATCGTCTGGTTCGCCTGCATCGTCGGCCTCGGCCTCTGGCTGAAAGTTATTCAGAGCGCTGGTGCCTGAGCACATCGGGTGGTTCTAGACTCGTGCGCGCGGTCCGAGAAGGTTCGGGCCGCGCGCAGGTGTTTTCGCCCACACTCCTGCGCTCCGCACGACGTCGTATTCCCCGACGAACAGGAGCGAGCAGCCGTGGCAGCTGGCAATGGCATCCGTGGAACACGAGTCGGCGCCGGCCCCATGCGGTGGGCCGAGCGAGGTGACCAGGCTCCCCGCCGCAGCATCACCTACTGGTGTGCCAACGGGCACGTGACCGAGCCGGCGTTCGCCGTCGAGATCACGCCCCCGGTCACCTGGGACTGCCCGAGGTGCGGCCTCCCGGCCGGGCAGGACCGGCAGGCCCCGCCGGAGCGGCCGAGGGTTGAGCCGTACAAGTCCCACCTGGCCTACGTCAAGGAGCGGCGCAGCGACGCCGACGGCGAGGCCATCCTGCAGGAGGCGCTGGCCCGAATGCGCCAGCGCTGTTCCTAGCCTGGCGCGCTGTTTCTAGCCTGGCGCGCGCTTCGCGCGGGCGCTGCCGGGGGGTTCCCACCCCGGAGCCCCCCATGCCCGCTTCGCGGGC